>JBFJPA010000368.1:0-5085 GCA_041617355.1 Longimicrobiales bacterium | reverse complement strand
GGACGTTGCAGCGCGTGCACATCTGGACGCCAGACAAGGACCTCGGCCAGTGCGTCGTGGGCCAGCGGGTCGTGCAGGTCGATCGTCGTTCCGGGCGCGTGCGCGACGAAGACGGCGTGCGCGAAAAGTTCGGCGTGGCGCCCGCGTCGATGGCGGATTGGCTGGCGCTGGTCGGAGATAGTGCGGACGGGTACCCCGGATTGCCCGGCTGGGGCGCGAAGTCGGCGGCGGCCGTGCTGGATCGCTACGGCCACATCGAGAACATCCCCGACCACTCCTGGGACGTGAAGGTCCGTGGCGAGAAGAATCTCGCGGCGACGCTGACCGAGCACCGCCAACTGACGTTGCTGTTCAAGGAGCTCGCGACGTTGCGGCGGGACGCGCCGGTCTCACCCGACGTCGATGCGATGCGCTGGCGCGGGCCGGACCCGGCGTTCGCACGCATGGCCGAAGACCTCGGCGCACCCGGCCTCGCCGTTCGTGCCGAGACGATGGCCGCGGCCTGAACCGCTCAGTTGTGCTGGTCGATGAGGATCGTGTTGCCGTCGGGATCCTTCAGCACCGCGTGTGCGGGCCCGGTCGTCTTCTCGTCGGCCTCCAGCTCGAAGGTCCGGCCCTTCGCCTTGAGCGCCTTCTGAATGCTCCGCACGTCCTTCGGGTTGAACGTCAGCATGTTCCCTTCGAACATGCCCTGGAAGATGCCGATCTTCGCCTCGCCGTTCTGCAGGATCAGCCAGTTCTCTTCTTCCTTCCCGAAGATCACCTCGAACCCCATGTCCGTGTAGAACGCCTTGGCGGCGGCGATGTCCTTGACCGACAGGCTGACCGAGAACGTGCCGAGGTCCATGGGCTCTCCTTTGCGAGCGTAATCGAAGGCGGTCCCCGCCATGAATGCGGTTGCGAGCTGTCAGAGCGGCTCCACCGGCGACGGCGCGTTTCTGCATCGATCTCGGGCCAAGGTAGCACGAGCCGGATCCAGCACGCGATTCAGCCGCTGCAGGTAGACGTTTGCATCGGTCCTGGCCCGCGGCATGCGCTACGCTCCCTCGCCGCCGGCCTCGCGCGCGGGATTGGCGTGGGCAGGTTTCGGCAACGACGGGGCCGTGCGCGGTCGGAGCCGGTAGTGCAGTCGGAGGAACGTCGCGCCCCAGAGCGTGAGCACGTGATCGGCGCGCACGACACGCTCGTCGTGTGGGTCGACGAAGACGTGAATGCGTTCGCGCATGGTGCGTACGTAGCGGGCGACGACCGAGCCGGGCCGGCGAGCATCGGCGACCGTGAAGTAGAACCCCGGATCCCCGAACCGGTCGCCGGACGAGACGACGGAAAGCGAGCCATCCGCGTGCACCGTGGGCCGCATGAGCACCATGGCGTTTCCGTTGGGCAGCGGGAAAACGACTTTGACGCAGGCGCCTGCGCGGCCGGGCAGGTAGGCGAGCGAATAGCTGCCGGCGTACAGCACGTTGCCCGAGGCAAGCAGCGTGCGGATCCACGCCGTTTCTCGAACGTCGCCCTCCGCATCGACGAGCTGTACGACCTCGCTGCTCACGCCGCGGCTCGTGTCCAGGCCGGACAACGGCACGTTGAGCTGCTGTAACCGGCGGCTGAACAACACGGCGAGCAACCAGCCGAACGGTCGCAATGCGCCGCTCCATTCGGCCCACGAATCCAGGTCGTATTCCGATGTCCGCATGTAGAAATCGATGACGGAGGCGTGTACGGCGGCGGGATCGAAGTCGTCCGCGGCGAGCGCCGCGAAATCCTGCAGCAGTCCCCGCGCTCCCGCGCGACGCACGGTGAGGCCGTGCTCCCCCGCGAGGTCGCGGAAGAACGACGGGCCGATGCCACGCGTGCGGCCGACGGGACCGGTCAGCCAGGGCGAGCTCGCGAGGTCCACGCGACGGCCGGTCGCCTGCACCCATCGCTGCGTCACCCAATCGGACAGGTAACCGCGGGATTCTCCGAGCCAGAACACGTGCTCCTCGTTGGCACGTTCGTGCCGCGCTTCGTCAGCGCGTGCAGTGGATCGTCTGCGTCAGCCGGTCGGCGGCGGTCCGGTGACGGCGAGCCGGTACGCGTCGCGCGTGGGACGGAGCGGCCGCATCAGCCAGTGCGGACGGCGCGTGCCGTCCGGCGAAGTCCTGTCCGCCGGACGCGTCTTCGCGAGCCACTCGTGGAAGACGGCGGCCGACTTCTCCGCATCGACGGCGACATCGCCGTACCGGTCGCCCGGCTGTGCTTTCGTCACGCGCACGGCCTGGTGCCAGCAATGCATGCCGGACACGGGATCCGGCTGTACGGGGAACGACAGGTTCTGATGCACGCCGGCATCGGACCACCAGACGCGGCGCGTGTCCGGGTCGTTCGACTCGAACGATTGTACGCCGTGCTCGCGGCGCAGCCGCCACATCGTGCCTTCGTGCTGCAGCTGGACCAGCGACGTGAGCTGCCGCTGGCCCGGCCCGGCCAGGCGCCAGCGTCCCATGTGGTGACTGCACGCCACGACGCCCGGACGGATGCCTTCGGTGACCCACGCCCGCACGACGAAATGGCCGATCGCCGTCTCGACGCGGACCAGATCACCCGTTCTCACGCCGAGCCGCTCCGCGTCTTGCGTGTGCAGCCACAGAGGATTGCTGTGCGCGATCTCATCGAGCCACTTCGCGTTCGCGCTGCGCGTGTGAATGTGGACGGGCAGGCGGAACGTCGGAATGAGCGGCATCTGATCGTCCGCGAGGTGCGACGGATGCACATGGCTCTTGATGTACGTCGGGATGGCGAATTCGGGCCAACCCCAATCGACCAGCGTATCGGAGAAGAACTCGAGCCTGCCGCTGGGCGTCGGGAAGCCCCGAACGATGCGGCCGTCGCGCAACACGCCGGCCGGACGCCGCCCGTCTACATCGCCTTCCGGCGCCGGGTGCGGCACGATATTGGGCGACGCAGGTTTGGGCGCCCGCGTGTACGCGCGCCCGAGCCGGTCCACCTTCACGTCCTCGAGCTCCGTCTCGGGCACGGGCTCGTCGTAGACCGCGCCGACACGGCGGGCGACCTCGAACGCCCCATACCTGCGCATGTATTCGAGGGGCGCGATGCCTTCGCGAGCGGCGGCCTCGGGCAGACCGGGTACGGAGTTCTCGAACATCCAGCCGTAGTACTCATCGACGGTGAGCTTCTCGCCGGGCTGTTGCTTCGACTCGAACCACTTGCGGATGCCGAGCGAGCCGTCGGGATCGATGCGCCAGGACAGTTCGATCCACAGCTCGTTCTCTTCCCAGACCTCGCCGGGATTCGCTTCGCGCGTGTCGCTCACGGGATTGCCCATGCGTTCGCGCGCCGTACGCAGGACGGGCTGGCGGAAACCGATCCAGAGTCCGTCGTACTGCTCGTAGGAGTGCGTGTCGTGGCGCTCCGGTCCGAGCCCGACGGGCAGCACGTAGTCGGCGAACGTCGCCGTCTCGCTCCACGTCGGCGTGAGCGCCACGTGCAGGCCGACGCGATCCGGGTTCTTCAGCGTGTCGATCCAGGCGAAGCCGTCGGGGTTGGTCCAGACCGGATTGTAGACGCGGCTGAAGTAGACGGAGAGGCGGCCACGTCCTTCGCGCACGAGGTGTGGCAGCAGAAACGACATCTCGAACATCGCGAGCGGATACTCGTTGGGCCAGTTGAGCCCGTTCCAGACGCTCGGGTGCGGCGGCAGGTGGATGGGCCGCGGCACGAACTTGTTCCAGGCGTTCGCGTGTGTGCCGCCCTCGGTGCCGACCGCGCCGAGCAGCGCGTTCAACAGGAAGAGGCAACGCGCGACCTGCCAGCCGCCCAGGTTGCCCGCCGCCGCGCTGCGCCAGTTGTGCGTGGACAGACGCGTGCCGGCGGCCGCGACGGCGTCCGCGATCGCTTCGAGCGTGCCGGCATCGACGCCGCTCTCCTTCTCGGCGTACGCGAACGTGAACGGTGCGTAAAGCTCCGCGAACCGTGCCTCGAACTGCTCGAACGTCGGCTTGTCGCCTGCCGTTCGCGTGCCCGGCGGCGCGGGGATCCCGCCGTCGATCGTGAACGCGGGCGCCCACGGCGGCGCGTGGTCCAGCGCGGCCTCGGCTTCCAGAAACGCTTCCCAGTTCCACCAGCGCCGCATGAACTCGCGGTCGTGGCGACCCGTGCGGACGATGTGGCTCGCGATGGCCAGCAGGATCGCGGCCTCGCTGCCCGGATACGGCGCGACCCACCAGTCGGCGTGCGTCGCCGTATTCGAAAGACGTGTGTCGAAGACGATCAGCTTCGCACCGCGTTGCTTGCCCTCGATCACCCGCTGGGCGTGCGGATTGAAGTAATGGCCCGACTCGAGGTGTGCGCTGATGAGCAGAATGACATCGGCGTTCGCGTGGTCCGGGCTCGGCCGGTCGAACCCCATCCAGAAGTGGTAACCCGCGCGCGCGCCGCTCGAGCAGATGTTCGTGTGCGAATTGTGGCCGTCGATGCCCCACGCCGCGAGCACGCGCTCCGTGTACCCGTCCTCGCCCGGACGCCCGACGTGGTAGATCACTTCGTTGCGGCGCCCGGCAATGAGCGCTTCGCGGATGCGCGCCGCGATGTCGTCGAGCGCGTCATCCCACGACACGGCCTGCCATTCGCCACCGCCCCGCTCGCCCGTTCGCTTCAGGGGCTGGAGAATGTGGTCGGGATCGCGGATCTGGTTGAGCGTGGCGGGACCCTTGGCACAGTTGCGGCCACGCGAACCCGGGTGCAGCGGGTTTCCCTCGAACTTGCGGACCTCGAGCGTATCGCGATCGATGTACGCCAGGAGTCCGCACGCCGACTCGCAGTTGAAGCACGTCGTCGGCACGATCGTGTAGTGCTTCTGCACCTGCCGCGGCCAGGCCTTCGAGTCCAGCTCGGTCCAGTCCGACCACCGTTCCTTCGGCGGGAACGCGGCCAGATGGATGCCGCTGGGACCCTGGTGGAAGGTCTCGGACGTGGGGTCCGGCGTGTCGTTTCGTTCGTCCATCGCGGATACCGGTTAGGCGAGTGGCACGCTCTGGCCCGCCTGCACATAGGCGTGACCGTGAGCGTAGACGCCGATGAGGACGG
>JBFJPA010000367.1:0-5132 GCA_041617355.1 Longimicrobiales bacterium | reverse complement strand
GGCATCGAGCCGTCGTACCTGAGCAAGGTCGAGCGCGATCAGGGCTCGCCGCCGTCCGAAGAGACGTTGCTCCGACTGGCCGGTGAACTGGACCTCGATCCCGATCTGTTGCTCGCCCTGGCTGGAAAGGTCTCGACGGACCTGCAGGACGCGATCCGGAAGCGACCGCTGCTGTTCGCGGAGCTGATCCGGGAACTGAAAGACATGCCGGACCACGCGTTGGTAAGCCTCGTTCGCGAGGTGCGAGATGGCGAGTGGTGAGAATCCTGAGGAGGCGGACATGGTCGAGCTGAAATCGGACGCGCTGGTGTTTACGTTTCCGGAGGTGCACAAGGAGGCGGAGCTGCACATCGAGTTCCAGCGCACACTGCGCATTCCCGATGATGGCAAGCGCTGGCCGCTTCCGCCGGGTCTGGGCCCATTCCCGCTTCGCCATGTCGATGACTTCGCGGAGCGGATCCCCTCCGCGTGGGCGAAACACGGTGGTGTGATGTTGCCGATGTACCAGAGTGAGGCCCTCTGGATCAATTTCTCCTCACCGCATGGCTATCCGTTCGTCGTGAAGATCGCGACGGGCAAGGTGAACGCCGTAACCGGCGAAGACTGGAGCGACGGTCTGCACCGCGATCCGCAGGACTACATGGTCGTGCCGGACCAGCCGTGGCTGGACGGCTACTGCGTCGGCAAGGGCGTGATCCGGCAGTTCGTCGCGATGCCGCTCGGCAGCGGGTACACCGCCGAAGAGCAGATCAGCGGCGCGGCCGAACACGGCGGCATCCAGGTTGTCGTGTATCCGATCAAGGCGGACGTCTGGAAGCGGATGCGACGCCCGGTCGGGCGCATCCAGGCCGACTATTCGATGCAGTTCGCGCTGCTGGAATCGCCCGCCGCCAGCCTCGACATGGGTCTCGCGCCCGGCGGCGAGATGTCGCAGGAGATCTACGATGACTCGCACAAGTTCGAGGACTGGGAGACGCGGCAGCGCAGCCGCTGCTTCGTGCACCTCGCCAATGCGCTGGTCTGGCATGCCATCACGGGAGCGCACCCACCGACCCCGCCGCCCACGGCCGACACCTACACGCGCGCGGGGCTGCCCTGGTTCGAGTATTACGACGCCGACCGCAAGGCCCTCGAGGGAGCGGACACGTTGAAAGATCTGAAGAGCGTCGCCGAGATGGGCAAGCAGAAAGGCGATGTACCCCTGCCCGAGAACGAGTCCGTTCAGCCGCAGAACGTGAAGGTGTTGAAGGCGAAGCGGAAAGGCGAGGAGGTCCGGGAAGGCACGTTCTGAGGGCGGCGAAACCGACTCCGCCGCCCTCGCGTACGTCGGGCACCGCCCGCTGCTGGGTGCCCGATGGACCGCGAACTCCATGAGTGTGCCGTGAACTCGATCCTCCTCGATCTGCGACAGGCCGCGCGCGGGCTCCGCCGCGCACCCGGCTCCGCCATCATCGCCGTCATCGCCCTCGGCCTCGGCATCGGCCTCACCACCATGATGTTCAGCATCATCTACGGCGCACTCCTGCGTGGGCTGCCCGTCGATGAGGCGCACGAGATCGTCGTGGTCAACCGGCTGAACCGTGCACGCGGACAGATGACGTCCGTCACCATTCACGACCTTGCGGACTGGCGCGCGCAGCAGCGCAGCTTCGAGGACCTGGCCGCCTACTGGACCGGCACGGTCAACGTCAGCGGCGGCGGCGCGGATGAAGTCCCGGAGCGTTTCAGCGGCGCATGGCTGAACCCTTCGGTACTGCGCTTGCTCGGCGTGCAGCCCGTGCTGGGCCGAACGCTCGTCGAGGATGATGACCTGGCCGGCGCCGAGCCCGTCGTCGTGATCGGCTACGACATGTGGCAACGCCGCTTCCATGGCGACCGCAACGTCATCGGCCGCACGCTTCGCGCGAGTGGTGTCGAGACCGTCATTGTCGGCGTCATGCCCGAAGGCTTCGCGTTCCCGACGGCCGCGTCGCTGTGGCAGCCCGCCCGCCTGGACATGGCCGGCCTTGCGCGAGGTGAGGGCCGTCAGTTCTCCGTGATGGGCCGACTGCGCGATGGCGTGACGCCGGACGCAGCGGCCCTCGAGTTGAACCGCATTGCCGACCGGCTCGCCGCCGAGTACCCCCAGACGAACGAAGGCCTCGGCGTGCGCATTCGGGCGTTCACGGAGACATCGGTCGGCGATGAGCCGCGCGCGCTCCTGCTCACGATGTTCGGCGCCGTCGCATTCGTGTTGCTGATCGCCTGCGCGAACGTCGCCAACCTCCTCATCGGCCGCGCCATCATGCGCAGCCGGGAGGTCGGCGTCCGAACCTCGCTTGGCGCTTCACCGTTGAATGTCGCGATGCCGTTCCTCGCCGAGAGCGCCGTGCTGGCGGGCTCGGGCGCTCTGCTCGGCACCTTCGTTGCCTGGGTCGGCCTGCGTCTCTTCACGAACTCGATCGCCGAAACGAACCCGCCGTACTGGCTCGAGTTCAGTCTGGACGGCGTCGCGTTCGGCTTCGTCGCGCTGCTCGCGGTCCTGGCCGCCCTGCTCGCCGGCGTGATTCCCGCCCTGCAGGCGGCGAGGATGCCGCTCGCCGAAACGCTGAAGGATGAGTCACGCGGCGCCTCCAGCTTCCGGCTCGGGAAACTGAGCCGCGCGCTGGTCGTCGTCGAGATGGCGCTCTCCGTCGGCCTGCTTGCCGGCGCCGGCCTGCTCATCAAGAGCGTGATTCAGGTCAGCACCGTCGACCTCGGCTTCCCGGCAGAACAGGTCTTTACCGCACGCGTCAGCATGCCGGAAGCCGCATACGCCGACGTGACGACGCTCCGCGCGTTCCACGACGGTCTGCTCGACCGCCTGCGTACGTTGCGCGCGCGCAACGTCGCGATCGGGGACGTGCTACCGGGCGGGCTCGGTGGTGGCGCGACCCCGTTCACCATCGAGGGTGTCCCGACCGAGGCGGGCGAGGAGCCGCGCTCGATTCGTGGCGCCATCACACCCGGTTACTTCGAGTCGTTCGACATCACGCCGGTCGGCCGTGACTTCGGCTTTCAGGATCGCGCGGAATCCATGCCCGTCGCCATCGTCAACCAGTCCTTCGTCCGTCGCTGGTTTTCGGATGGGCAGGCCGTCGGCCGCCGTATCCGCCTCGGCGGCACCAACAGCGAAGCGCCCTGGCTGACCATCGTGGGCGTCGTGCCGGATTTGCGGGCCGGTGGCTTCGATCGCGATGCGTTCAACGAAGCCGTTTACGTTCCGCTCTCGCAGAACCCGTTGCGGTTCGTCACGATCATCGCACGGACCGACGGTCCTGCACTCGCACTCGCCGACGGCGTCCGAGATGCCGTCGCATCGCTCGACCGTGACATCCCGCTCTACTCCGTGCGCACGCTCGCGCAGGGCCTCGACGACAGCAACTGGTTCTACGGCGTCTTCGGCGGGCTCTTCGCCGTCTTCGGCATGGCCGCTCTATTTCTCGCCGGCGTGGGCCTCTATGGCGTGATGTCGTTCTCCGTCAGCCAGCGGACGCGTGAGCTGGGCGTGCGCATGGCGATCGGCGCACAGCCGAATGACGTCATCCGGATGGTCCTCGGCCAGGGCATGCGACAGGTCGCCATCGGCGTCGTCGCCGGCACCGTCTTCGCCCTCGCCGTCTCACGTCTGCTCGCGACGCTCCTCTTCGAAGTGAGCCCCCGCGACCCATGGGTGTTCTCATTAATCACGATCGTCCTGCTGACCGCCGCAGTGCTGGCGTGTGGCGTGCCCGCGATGCGTGCGACGCGCGTGGACCCGCTACAGGCGTTGCGGACGGAGTAAGGGGAGGGGAACCAGGCGCGCGGGCGATTACGCGGCGTGAAGCTCGTTCAGGACGAGCGGGTGCATCGTGTGCATCCGCCGGTCGGCTGTGCAGAGCGGCGTGCGGCGCGCCGTGCTGTGTGCCGCCAGCATGCGATCGAACGGATCGCGCGTCCAATCGAGTGGCAGCGCGTGCCGGATCAGGGCCATCAGAGCAACTTCGTCGACGACGAACCGTTGATCGCCCGATAGTGCATCGACGAACGCCGGCATCTGCACGTCGAGCCTGCCGACCTCCGCCAGGAACTGGATCTCGAGCAACGTGACCGGTGAGACGCCCCACGGTCGATAACGATCCAGCCAGGGATACTCCTTCAGCCGCTCCGATCCCAGCACCAGCCAGAGCAAGAAGTGTGTGTCCAGCAGACAGGTCACGCGCGCTCCGCGTCGCGCGGGTTCACCCATCCGCCGTCTTCGTCCCACTCCCAGCCCCACGTATCCGCAGCTTCCAGATCCGCCACCCGGATCAGCGCCGCGTAGTCGGGCGAGTCTTTCATCACCATTGCGTCCTTCGCCTCTCGCCGGAGCACGACGCGCCGGCCCTTCCGCTCGATGACCACGACCTCGCCCGCGATCACCTCGTCGAGCACGCGGAACCAGTTCCGCCGGGCTTCGGATGCTGTCATTCTCTTCACATGTACATTGTACAACTGACAGACACAGGCCGCAAGCCCGTGCCGTTTGCACGCGACCCACGTTCGGACGTTCCAAGGGGCACGACCATGGCAGGATCGGCCGTGATGTTATCCGATCCTCCGTCCCGCGTTGTTCAATCCGGACGCGCATCGCGCGCGGTGCGTGCGTGCCCGAGGCAGAGGGCGGAGCATGTTCGAACCGATCCGGCGCATGGCGCCGACTCTGGCGGTCTTGTGGATAGCTGCGTGTGCGACCCCCAGCACGCGCATGGCGCCGGTCCATCCGGACCGGGTTCGCGAGGAGCAGGGGAGGCAACGCGAGATCGTGCTGCGGGAAGTCGCGGCGGAGCAGCGCCGCCTCGACGTCCTCGCCCATCCCCTGCTGCTGTCTGCCGGCGAGATCTGTGGTGAACGGCGCGGCCCGATCTGGGGCTTCCGTGTGGATGGCGCCCAGCTGTACCGGTCCGAGTGGCGCGCGGCCGCGGCGGCGAACGGCCTTCGGGATGGCGTACAAGTCGTCTCCGTGGTGCCGGGCTCCGCGGCGGATCGTGCGGGGCTGCGACCCGGTGATCGCCTCGTCGAGGTGCACGGACGCCCGTTGGACCTGAAGCCGGAAACGGTCAAGCAACTCGGACCCGCGCTGGCGTCGCTGGCTG
>JBFJPA010000366.1:0-5172 GCA_041617355.1 Longimicrobiales bacterium | reverse complement strand
GGCCCGGTGGAATCTTCGCGTTGAGTTGCATGCCGCCCCGCCTCTGTCCCGTCCTAGTCGATGATACCCGCGAGCACAGCGATCGGGAATGAGATGTTGCCGATCACGATGAGTGCCGCGATCACACCGGCAAGTGGACGGCGCAGCCGGTTGTAGCGCGGGTTGTTGGCACCGAGCGTCTGGAACATGCTCCAGACCCCGTGATACAGGTGGAACCCGAGCGGGATCATGGCCCCGATGTAGCCGACCGCGACCGGCCACTGCTGGAAGCCCGTCACGAAGTTGTGATAGACATCGCCCTTCACGAACTGCGGATGCACCGAGCCGAACGTGAGGTGCAACAGATGGTAGAGCACGAATGCCAGTATGATGACGCCGCCCCAGACCATCGTGCGCGATGCGTAGCTGAAGGCCAGGCTGTCGAATTTGGCATACCCCGTGGCGCGCGCCGCACGGCTCTGTCGAACGAGCTGCGTCGCCGCGGCGATGTGTAGGATGGCGGCGGCCAGCAGTCCGATCCGTAGCACCCAGAGAATGTGGCCGTGTCCGAAGATCGGGCTGCCAAAATCGCGCAGCCCTTCGGCGTACGCGTTGAACACGTCGGCGCCCTGGTACGCCTTGAGGTTGCCGTACAGGTGGAAGACGACGAAGCCGATGAGCACGATGCCGGAAACGGCCATCGTGATCTTCTTGCCGACGGACGACCTGTAGAGGGCTCCGACGCGCTGGACGGGCATGGTGGTCAGCCGAGCAGCGCCATCGTCTCGCGCACGGCGTCTGCCGAACGCTCGAGCGCCGCCTTCTCGTCCTTCGTCAGTTCGACCTCGACGATGCCTTCCAGCCCCTTGCTCCCGAGCTTGCAGGGCACGCCCAGGAAGAGATCCTTCATGCCGAACTCGCCCTCGAGCCAGGCCGAACACGGCAGGATCCGTTTCTTGTCGCGTGCGATCGCTTCCGCCATCTGCACGGTCGCCGCCGCCGGCGCGTAGTACGCGCTTCCCGTCTTCAGCAGCCCGACGATCTCGGCGCCGCCGTGACGGGCGCGGTCCACGAGCGCATCGATCCGATCCTTGGCCAGCAGTTGCGTGAGCGGAATGCCGCTCACCGTCGTGTACGATGCCAGCGGCACCATCGTATCGCCGTGCCCGCCCAGCACGAGCGCCTGAATGTCTTCGACGCTGATGTCGAGCTCCTCCGCGATGAACGATCGGTAGCGCGCCGTGTCGAGCACGCCCGCCATGCCGATGACACGCTCGCGCGGGAACCCCGTCGCCTGCTTCGCGACGTACGCCATCACGTCCAGCGGGTTCGACACCATGATGATGATGGCGTTCGGCGAGCTGGCCTTGACGTGCCCGGCAACGTCCTTGACGATGCCGGCGTTGGTCTTGAGCAGGTCCTCGCGACTCATGCCGGGCTTGCGCGCGATGCCCGCGGTGATGACGACGATGTCGGACCCTTTCGTTTCCGCGTATCCGTTCGTGCCGATGACGCGGCTGTCGAAGCCCTCGATCGGGGCCGACTCCCATTGGTCCAACCCTTTGCCTTGCGGCACGCCCTCGACGACATCGACGAGCACGATGGTCCGTGCCAGCTCACGGCGCGCGAGACCCTGGGCCGCGGTGGCCCCCACGTTTCCGGCGCCGACGACCGTAATCTTGTCCAACATGGCTCTGTTCTATTCCGGTTGATCAGGAGGGAAATGGTCAGAATCCGGACGGGGGCAAGCTAGGCGGGCGGGGTGACACTGTCAACGCGCGGCGGATGCCGTATCTCCATACCTCGACACGCTATGGCGACGCTCAACCCCCGACCTGCGAAAGCGCGAGCAGGCCGCCCGATCCGGCCGCGCTTCCCTGCACGAGGTGGTGGCGTTCCGGCTTGATGCGGAGCGTCTCTTCGATCAGAGGGACGAGCGGTTCCCCGCGCCGCAGCGGCTCGCGCAAATCGGTCTGGAGCTCGCCGAACAGGCACGGGCGCAGCTTCCCGTCGGCCGTCAACCGCATGCGATTGCAGCGTTCGCAGTAGTTGTGGCTCATGGGCGTGATCACGCCGACGGTGCCGGCGGCGCCGGGGAATCGAAAATAGGTCGCAGGCCCGTTACCGGGCGGGCCCGGCACGGGTTCGAGCGTACCGATCGTGCGGATCCGTTCGAGCATCTCGAACGCAGAAACGAATTCCGCGGCAGACACGTCGAGGTTCTCACCGACGGGCATCACCTCGATGAACCGGACGTGCCAGGGACGATCCTGCGTGATGCGGGCGAAGTCTTCGAGCTCATCGTCGTTTCGGCCGCGCATGATCACGGCGTTGATCTTGATGGGCGCGAAGCCGACGCGCTCGGCGGCGTCGAGGCCTGCCATGATACGTGCATAGGAGTCCGGGCGCCGCGCGATCGCGTCGACCCGATCCGGCCGCAGCGAATCCAACGATACGTTGACGCGGCGGACACCGGCGTCCCGGAGCTCGGCGGCGAGCGGCGCGAGCAGCACGGCGTTCGTGGAGAGCGCGATGTCGTCGATGCCGGGGATCGCGGCCAAGCGTGTGATCAGCGAGGACAGCTCCCGGCGCACGAGCGGTTCGCCGCCCGTGATGCGCAGGCGTCGCAACCCCATCCCGGCCATGACCTGGACGATCGCCTCGATTTCCTCGTAGGCGAGCAGGTCATCGCGCTTCAACCACGGAAGGCCCTCGACGGGCATGCAGTAGACGCAGCGAAGGTTGCATTTGTCTGTGACCGAGATGCGCAGGTACTCGATGCGACGGCCGAACCCGTCGCGCATGCCCTCGGTGCTCCGTGCCTGCTCGTAGGCCTGGCGCTCCGCCGCCGCCGCCGTGAGCAGTGAGCTCGCGTCCGGCCGCTTCACCGCGCCTCCTTCGCCGCCGGCGGAACGACACCGTCCAGCCAGCGCGCAGCGCCGTCCGCATAGTGCTCGTGTTTCCAGACCGGGAGCCGGCGCTTGATTTCCTCGATGACGTCGCGGGCGGCCGTGAACGCGTCCGCCCGGTGTGGTGACGATGCGGCCACGGCCACACTGATGTCGCCGACGCGAAGCTCGCCCGTGCGGTGCACGGCGGTGAGGCGCGTCACCCCGGTCCGTTGGCGGACCTCGTCGACGATGTTCGACATCTCGCGCTCGGCCATCTCGCGGTACGCTTCGTAACGCATCCCGTTGACGGGCCGGCCCTCGTTCTCGTTGCGTACGGTCCCGAGGAACAGCACGACCGCGCCATCCTCGGGCCCGCCCACGGCATGGAGAACGGCGTCCGGATCGATCGCGTGTTCCGTGATGGTGGCGCGCATCGGCTCAGCCTCCTGCGACGGGCGGTAGGATCGCGATCTCGTCACCGTCACGGAGCGGACGATCGAGCGGCGCGTAGCTGCAGTTCACGGCGATCACGGGCGCCTCCGGAAGCTGCGCCGCGCCGCGCGAACGCTGCCGGATGCGGGCCACCGCATCCGCCGCGCGCGCCTCGGCCGGCAGCTCGAGCTCGAGCTCCGACGCGCCCGCAAGGTCACGGTAGGTGGCAAACAGGACGACAGTTACGCGCATTCTGCGAAGCTAGTTGCGGGTCGCGCACCCCGGCAAGCGAGGCGTCTGAAAGAGAATGCGGCGGCGCCCGGAAAGTTCCAGACGCCGCCGCGCAGGGGGCCGGCCCGCTCAGAACGCGTCGCCGCCGCCGCGTTCCGCCACCATCTGACGGATCCGCTCCTGCAGTCGCGCCAGACGGAGATAGAACTCCGCCCGCTGTCGCGGCGACAGCGTCTGCGCCAGCTCGTCCTCGTCGCGTCCCAGTTGGTCCAGCTCGCGCTGACGCACCTCGCGAATCTGGGTCAAGAGCCGCTCGAACTCTGCATCCGACGTGTTCGTTGATCGCACCGCCTCCGCCAGCTGGCGCCGCAGACCATTCGCCTCGCGGGCCAGGTCCCGCCGCCGCTGATTCGACTGGATCAGCCATTGCTCCAGCCGCGAACGCCGGTCCTCCGAAAGGCGCAGCTCGGACCCGACCTCGCGTGCGAACCGCTGCATGATCTGGCGCTCCAGCATCATGCGGTCCGCCTGGGGCGGCCTGCGCACCGGCGGCTGTGCGACACCGACCGCCGGCCATGCCAACGCCGCCAGCAGCGCCATCGTCCCGATTCTCACGACTCCATCTCCCGAAGCAGCGTTTCCAGTTCTTCCACCGACAACTGATACAATGCTGGCCCGTCGCGCAGCAGCGGCACATCGGCCAACGGCCAGCCGGGCGGCGCCAGCGTCCCGCCCTCGGTCGTCGCGACCGGAGCCGAGCCGTCCGGCATCGGCTCCGCGTTCGGCCCCGTCACGAACCGCGCCGTCACCAACGCGAAGACGACCGTCGCGGCGATGGCCAGGCGACCTGGCGTGAGCCAGCGCCGGCTGCCCTGGACGTCCTGCCGCAAGGCCGTGCGGATCCTCCATTCGAGCTGGGCCGGCACGGCCACGACATCCGCGTGCAGCGCCTGGATCAGCTCCATCTCGCGCGCACACGCCTCGCAACCCGCGGCGTGGGCGTGCAGCGCGGCCGCCTCGTCGGCGCCGAGCGCGCCGGCCACCAGTTCGGGCAGGCGGTCACGCGTCCATTCGCAACGATCGCTCATGCCAGCAACTCCCTCAGTCGCTTGATCCCGAGGTGGTAGTTCACCCGGGCCGCTCCCTCCGTACATTTCATCACCTGCGCCGCTTCCGCGTAGCTCAGGCCGTGGTGGACCCTCAGCGTGACCGCGAGCCGCTGTTTCGTCGGCAGACATTCGATCATCTCACCCGCTCGGCCCGCCTCGATCCGCGTGGTCGCCGAGCGCTCCGGATCCGGACGACTGTCCGCCACCGTTGCCACGACCTCCAGGTCCACTTCCCTCCGGCGACCCCGTCGCCGCGCCACAGTCCTCGCCGCGTTGGCCGTGATCCGGAGCAGCCAGGTCTTGAAGCTCGAGTCGCCTCGAAACCGCTTCAACCCACGGATCGCGCTGACCATCGCGTCTTGCGCGGCGTCGGACGCGAGGTCCGGGTCGCGCAAGAGCCGCGTAGCCAGCCCGTAAACGTCTGACAGGTACCGTCGCAGAAGCGCATCCTGCGCCTCACGGTCCCCGCCTCGGGCACGCTCGACCAGCGCCGCCTCATCGTCCGGCGCGGAATTGGCCAGTTTCAGGGC
>JBFJPA010000365.1:0-5179 GCA_041617355.1 Longimicrobiales bacterium | reverse complement strand
GTGAACACGGGGCTGCCGACGGCGACGCCGTCCTCGGCGCCCGCGTCGATGAGGAAGGTGCTCTCCGCGGCGGCCACGCCAAGGCGCAGCACGCGGGCAGGCTTGAGGGCCGGGCCCGCGCGGCCGGCGAGGCCGAGCAGGGAGCGCAGCCGGGCATTCTCCTCGGCCAGCACGGCCTGCGCGGCAGTTACGGCAGCGAGCGAGTCACGCTGCGCGCGTACGATGGCGAGGTCCTCACGTTCCGCACGGCGCGCGGCGACCCAGGCCTGCGTCGCGACGAACGGTCGCACGACCGTCGCGCGGATCGCCTGCCGGATCGGCCGCGTCCAGCGCAGCGGCAGGAACAGGAGCAAAAAAGCGAGCAGCAGAACGCTGATCGCTATCGCCGCATCCCGCCGGCGCTCCCTGCGCGAACTGCCGAAGTCCGCCAAGGTCCGATCCGTCTCCGCTGCTCGGGTGAATCAACGGGCGGGGCACCGCCGCAGTCGCCTGCGCGGACCCGGGCCCCGCCTCACGAGATCAGTACGCTCCTGAACCGTTCGAAATCGTCCAGCACGCGACCGGCACCCCGCACTACACACGTCAACGGTTCCTCGTCGACGTGAATCGGCAGATTCGTCTCGTGCTGCAGCAGCGCGTCGAGCCCTCGGATCAGCGCTCCGCCGCCGGTCATGACGATGCCACGATCGACGATGTCCGAAGCGAGCTCCGGCGGCGTGATCTCGAGCGCACGCCGCACGGAGTCGACGATCTGCTGAATCGGCTCCTGGATGCACTCGCGGATTTCCTGCGAGTGCACCTTGACCGTCTTGGGAATGCCGCTCACGAGGTCGCGGCCCTTCACATCCATCTCACGCTCATCGCCCGTGTTGAATGCGGAGCCGATCTGGATCTTGATTGCCTCCGCCGTAGGCTCACCAATGAGCAGGTTGTAGTTCTTGCGCAGGAACGTGACGATGGCCAGATCGACTTCATCGCCACCGACGCGGATCGAGGTGTCCGCCACGATCCCGTTCAGTGCGATCACGGCGATTTCCGTCGTGCCACCACCGATGTCGATGACCATGTTGCCGGTCGGCGTGTCCACCGGCAGGCCGACGCCGATCGCCGCCGCCATGGGCTCAGCGACCATGTAGACTTCCTTCGCACCGGCGACCGTCGCGCTCTGTCGCACGGCACGGCGTTCCAGTTCGGTGATGCCGGATGGGACGCCCACGATGACACGCGGTTTCATCCGGAACATCCGCTTGCTGGTGACTTGCCGCAGAAAATGGCGCAGCATGATCTCGGTCAGATCGACGTCCGCGATCACGCCGTCCTTGAGTGGCCGCACCGCCATGATGCCATCCGGCGTGCGGCCCAGCATGCGCTTGGCCTCCAGACCGATGCCTTTCGGCCGGCCCGTGCCCCGCTCCAGCGCGACCACGGACGGTTCGTTGAGCACGATGCCCTCGCCCTTCACGTACACGAGGGTGTTGGCGGTGCCCAGGTCGACCGCGATGTCGTTGACGGGAAGTAATCCTGATCCGAACAAACTTCTCAGAGCCATGGGTTCACTCCGTCGAGACCTGTCCGGTCCCGACGAGGATCGAGCGCGGCGCGGGGTGCGCGACCGCCGCGCGTGATGTTCATGCAATAAGTGTTTAAAGTAACGGGCGACGTCAGGGGCGGCAACGCGCGGATCGGTGCCTGACCGCCCGTGGACCGCAGCGTCTTCATCGGCCCGTGCTGCCGAATCCGCCCGCGCCCCTCGCCGTGTCCGGCAACGCTGCCGCGGGCTCCCAGACGATCCGGATCACGGCACCGATCAGCATCTGGGCGATGCGCTCACCGTGCTCGATGCGCTGGACCTCGCGATCGAGGTTGATGAGCGGGATGCGGATCTCGCCGCGATAGTCGCTGTCGATGGTGCACGGTGTGTTGACGATGCTGATCCCGCGCTTCAGCGCGAGTCCGGAGCGGGGCCGGATCTGCGCCTCGGTCCCTTCCGGGAGTGCAATGGCGAGGCCGGTCGGCACCAGGTGGCGGCCCAGCGGTTCGAGCTCGATGTCCGGCCCCGCGTTGCGCAGGTCCACGGCCGCGGAGCCGGCCGTCGCGTAGGCCGGCAGCGGCCAGGCAGCCGGGTAGTGCTCGAGCCGTCGCACGAGGACGCGGGCGGAATCCACCGCAGGGCCTACAGGACCTGCTCGACGGGCGAACAGGGCAGCCCGAAGGCATCCGCGACGCCGGGGTAGGTGATCTTGCCGCCCACGACGTTCAGGCCCAGCGCCAGCGCCCGGTCGGCCCGACAGGCGTCGCGCCAGCCCTGGTTGGCCAGACGCAGCGCGTAGGGGAACGTGGCGTTGGTGAGGGCCAGCGTCGACGTCCGGGAAACGGCGCCCGGCATGTTCGCCACGCCGTAATGGATCACGCCCTCGACCACGTAGATCGGGTCGTCGTGCGTGGTCGGGTGGATCGTCTCGACGCAGCCGCCCTGATCGACCGCCACATCGACGATGACCGAGCCCGGACGCATGCGCTTCAGGTCGGCGCGCTGGATGAGGTGCGGCGCCTTCGCGCCCGGCAGCAGCACCGCGCCGATCACGATGTCGGCCTTCTCGATCTGCTCCAGGATGTTGAACCGGTTGGAATACAGGAGCGTGACGTTGGCGGGCATCACGTCCGAGAGGTAGCGCAGCCGGTGCAGCGAGACATCGAGCAGGACGACCCTGGCGCCCAGGCCGGCCGCCATCTTGGCGGCGTTCGTGCCGACGATCCCGCCACCCAGGACCACGACCGTGGCGGGCTCGACGCCCGGCACGCCCCCGACCAGGATGCCGCGGCCCCCGAAGAAGCGCTCCAGATACTTCGCGCCCTCGTGGACGGCCATGCGTCCCGCCACCTCGCTCATGGGGGTGAGCAGCGGCAGTTCGCCCGTGGGCAGCTGTACGGTCTCGTACGCGATGGCCACGCAACCGGAGTCCATCACGGCGCGCGTCAGCGGTTCGGATGCCGCGAAGTGGAAGTAGGTGAAGATCTGCTGATCGCGCCGCATGTGCGGCCATTCCGGCTCGATCGGCTCCTTGACCTTCATGATCATTTCCGCTTCGGCCCAGACCCGCGCCGCGCCGTCGACGATGCGCGCGCCGGCCGCGGTGTAATCGGCGTCGGAAAACCCGCTGCCGTCGCCGGCGCCGTGCTCGACGAGGATCGTGTGGCCGGCCTGGGTAAGCGCCTCGGCGCCGCCCGGCACGAGCGCGACGCGGTGCTCATTCGACTTGATCTCTTTGGGTACGCCGATGATCATGGGCTCATCCAATCGGGTTGTGGTCTGTCGCCGCCGTCGGACCCAGTCGCAGCACGTGCTGGCGCTCGGGCGCATAGAACTCGGACGCGAGCGCCGCGACCTGGTCGAGCGTCACCGCGTCGACCGCCGCCATCACCTCTTCGACCGTCCGGAACGGTTCGTTGAAGAGTGTCGTCCCCGCCAGCCGGTGCAGGCGCGCCCCCGGCGACTCGAGCGACAGGACGAGCTGTCCCTTGACCTGGCCCTTGGCGTCCGCCAGTTCGTCGGCCGACAGACCGTTCTGCGCCAGGTCCTCCAGCTCGGCCAGCAACACGGACTCCGCCCGGTCGGCCCACTCGGGCCGCGTCCCGACGTACACGCCGGCGACACCGGCTCCGCCGTAGAACGACTGGTACGAAAACACGGAGTAGGCCAGACCCAGTTCCTCCCGGACGCGCTGGAACAGGCGCGAACTCATGCCGCCGCCGAACGCGCTGGACAGCAGGACCATGGCGTAGCGGCGCGGATCGGCGTGCCGGATCGACGGGCCGCCCATCACGATGTGCGTCTGCGCGGAGTCGCGTGCGATCGAGCAGCGCTCCGCAGCCCGGGCCCGCACGGGCGGGACCGAGCCGTTCGCGGCGCCCTCGGGCGCGGCACCGAAGAGCGTCCCGACGCGATCCACGAACCACGCGTGGTCCACGCTCCCGGCGGCCGCCACCACCAGGTTGGGGCTGCGGTAGGCCCGGGTGTGCGCCTCGCGCACCGCTTCCGTGGTCATCCCGCTGACGCTGTCGCGCGTGCCGAGTACCGGGTAGCCGTAGGGGTGATCGCCCCAGACCTGGGCCGCGTGCAGATCGAAGACCTGGTCGTCCGGCGTATCCTCGACCGTCGAGATCTCCTCGAGCACGACCTCCCGCTCGAGAGCCAGGTCCTCGGGGCGCAGCAGGGGCGCCAGCACGAGATCGGCCAGCACATCCAGCGCCGTGTCGGCGTGTTCGTCCAGAACGCGCGCCTGATAACTCGTGTGTTCGCGCGTCGTGTAGGCGTCGAGCGAGCCGCCCAGCCGTTCCAGCGCCAGCGCCAGATCGCGCGCATTGCGGCGCGCCGTCCCCTTGAACACCATGTGCTCGAGGAGGTGACTGACGCCCATCTCCTCCGGCCGCTCGTGGACCGAGCCGGCCCTCACCCAGACGCCTACGGCTACGGAGCGGATTCCAGGCATCCGCTCCGTCAGCGCGACCAGCCCGCCGGGCAACTCAGCCCGTTCGTGCCGATCGGTCACTCCGTGCCCGCGCCCGACGCCGCTTCCTCGGCGAGGGCCGCCTTGCGCGACAGCCGCTTGCGTCCCTTCTCGTCGATCGACAGCAGCTTGACCCGCACGACTTCGCCTTTGCGGACGACGTCCTCGGTCTTTTCCGTCCGGCCCGGGGCGAGCTCCGAGATGTGGCACAACCCCTCGACGCCCGGCAGGATCTCGACGAACGCACCGAACGCCGTCGTCGATTTCACGACGCCTTCGTAGATCAGGCCGATCTCCGGTTCGGCCGTGATCGCCTCGATCCTCGCCTTGGCCCGCGCACCGCCCTCACCGGAGACGCTCGCGATCGTGATCGCCCCGGAATCGTCCACGTTGATCTGTGCCCCGGTCTCATCCTGGATCGCGCGGATCGTCTTGCCTTTCGGCCCGATGACTTCGCCGATCTTTTCGGGGTTGATGTGGATCGTGATGATGCGCGGCGCCCAGGTCGACAGATCGGCGCGCGGCTCGGACAGCGTTTCGTCCATCCGGTCGAGGATGTGCATCCGGCCCTTGCGCGCCCGCTCGAGCGCGTCGCGCAGGAGTTCCACGGTGAGCCCCTCGATCTTGATGTCCATCTGAATGGACGTCACGCCCTTGCGCGTGCCCGCGAC
>JBFJPA010000364.1:0-5180 GCA_041617355.1 Longimicrobiales bacterium | reverse complement strand
CGATGGCGAACCCCTTCGCTTTCGGCTGGGCTCAACCGTGACGGTTTCGCGACGGCGGCGTGCCACGATCACGTTTGCGGTCGCGGCCGGACCCGATCGCGATGGCGCGTTCAACACGGCGCGACGGCTCGCGGCGCAGGATTCCGGACAGCTGTTGCAGGACGCCCGCATCGAGGCCACGCGAATCGCGCGGCGATCAGCACCGCGCGCGGTCCAGGATCTGGCCCGTCGGAACCTGCTGTACGTGTTCTACGCCGGTGTCGCCCGTGCCATCGATGACGACCGCCTGTACCCGGTCGCGTCGCGCATGCTCGAGCACGGGCCGTGCGCCGCCATCGATGAGCGCGATGTCCTGTACGGCACGCTGCCAGCGCTCGTTGCCGCCGATCCATTCGTCGCGCGCGAGCTCTTGCTGCGCATGTTCGAGCTGTATTCCGATCGGGCCGGTACACACCTGCGCTATCTGTCCGGCGGCGTCCTCTCGCCCGGTTTCTCGCTGTCCCGGTTCTGTGCTTACGTAGACGCGTTGAACGAATACACGCGCGAAGCGGCGGACCCGTCGCTGGCCGGCGAGCCTCTCGTGCAGGATGTGCTGCGCGAGATGGACGATTGGCTGTGGGGGCGCCTGCACCGCGATGTGTTCTTGTGTAGCAGCGAGCTGGGACCGTCGGGCGAGCCTCCGGAATACGCGTTCACGACGATCGACAACGTACGGGCCTGGCGATTCTGCCGCGGCCTGAACTCGCTCTGGCAGCCTCGGGAAGGTGAGCCGCCGCCCCGTTTTCGGGATGCCGCCGACGAGCTGTCCACTGCGATCTGGCAGAATTGCGTGGTCAGCCACAACGGCACGTCCATCTTCGCGGGCTCCGTCGATCTCGAGGGCAACGCAGCCATCTATGACGATCCGGAAGGGCCACTCCAGCTGTTGCCCGTTTTGGGGTTCTGCGATGCCGACGACCCCGTATGGACCGACACGATGGAGCTGCTGCGCTCCGCCGCGTATCCTCTCTGGCGCACTGGCCGCGTCGCGGCGGGACTCGCGGCGCGCGATTCCGAGGGTCGCGCGAGCTTCGCTCCGCTTTGCGCGGACCTCCTGACGAACCGACGCGCCGTTGCCATCGCCCAGTTGCAGAACCTGCGCACGCCGGGCGGCATCGCGTGTCGCGCTTTCGACGTGGATTCCGGCGAGAGTGCGGACGGACCGTGGTCCGCGGCACACGCGGGAATGCTCGCCTGGGGCTTGCTGCTGGAGCCCTCCGAACGCCGACCCAAACCCGGGAAACGATGAAGATCCTCTTCGCTGCAGCCGAGGTCGCTCCGTACTTCAAGTCCGGTGGTCTGGGCGATGTCGCACGCGCGCTTCCCGACGAGCTGGCGCGACGAGGGCATGACGTGCGCGTCATCATGCCGGCGTACGGCACGGTCCTGCGCCAGCGCAACGACCTCGAGCACGAGGCCGAGGATCTGGTGCCCTGGCCCGGCACGACCGTGCCGGTGCGCTTCCTGCTGCACCGCGGCGATGGCGCGCCGATCGTGTTCGTGCACCAGCCCGCCTTCTTCGCGGAAGGCGAGCCGTATGCGGCGGTGGGCGGCGACCCGCTCGCGAGCGGCCGGCGCTTCGCGTTCTTCTCGCGGGCCGTCGTGCGGTATGCGCGCCTGTGGGGCGCGGACGTGGTTCACTGTAACGACTGGCACACCGGCCTCGTTCCGGTATTCTCGTTGCTCGAAGGGCTGGATGCCGGCACCATCTTCACCATCCACAACCTCGGCTATCAGGGCAACTTCCCGCCGACGCTGCTCTTCCAGGTGGGTCTTCCGACGGAGCTGTTCCGCGCCGAGAACGGGGTCGAGTTCTTCGGCCAGGTCTCGTTCATGAAGGCAGCGCTGGCGCTGTCGGATCGACTCACGACCGTGTCCCCCACGTACGCCGCGGAGATTCAGACTCCGCCGTACGGCGGCGGCCTCGACGGCCTGCTCCGATTCCGGCGCCATGATCTGCGCGGAATCCTGAACGGCATCGACGTTACGACGTGGCATCCGGGCAACGACGACCGTATCGCAGCACCGTATTCGTCGTCGAACGCGAGGCCAAAGGAGAAGAGCCGGCGTGCGCTCGTGGAAGAGGCCGGGCTCACGGATGGCGGACCGATCCTCGCTGTCGTCACGCGACTCGCCTACCAGAAAGGCATCGATTTGCTGCTGGCCGCGCTGCCAGCTCTGCTGGACACGGGCGCCCGCCTCGTCGTTCTCGGCGATGGCGATGCGGCCTACGAGCGAGCCCTGGCCCGGGCCGCCGCGACCTACCGCGGCCGGGTCGCCAGCTTTCTCCGCTTCGACGACGCGCTGGCCCGTCGCATCTACGCCGGTGGCGACTACTTCCTGATGCCGTCACTCTACGAGCCGTGCGGACTCGGGCAGATGATCGCACAACGCTACGGCACGCCACCCATCGTCCGGCGCACCGGGGGTCTGGCCGACACCGTCGAAGACGGCAAGACGGGTTTCTCCTTCGACGAGCCCACGGTCGGTTCGCTGGTCGACGCCGTGCAGCGCGCGAACAAGGTCTGGCGCGCGCGGGGCTGGACCACGCTGCGCCGCCGCTGTATGCGTTTGGATTGGTCCTGGTCCCGCTCGGCCGACGAGTACGAGGCCGTCTACGGGTGCGCCGCGAAGGGCGCGGGTTGACGGCCGAGGGCGCGGACCGCTAGCATTTGGCGCCGTTTCGCGCGCCTCCTCACCTGGCGAGGGGCCGTGCACGGCGTCGGCGGAGCCGGGTCGACACGGCTCCGTTCCGCGTTTTCAGGGTAGTCAGAGTTGCACACGCGGGCATAGCTCAGTTGGTAGAGCGTCTGCTTGCCATGCAGAAGGTCGCCGGTTCGAGTCCGGTTGCCCGCTCTTCCGAGATCCATCGGGATTCCCCGAATGGCCCCGTAGCCAAGTGGTAAGGCGGAGGTCTGCAAAACCTCTATGCGGCGGTTCGAATCCGCCCGGGGCCTCTTCACATCGTTCGCCGACCCGCCGACCTGCCTGTTCTGCTCTCCACCGTGCTCAGGAGTTGAGCATGTCTGTCCGCCAGGTCATCACCAGCGTGCTGCTCGCCGGAATCTCGGCCTTCTTGTTCACGAGTTCTGTCACGGCCCAGGCCGCACGTCGTGCGGAAGGCAACCGGATCTTCGCTGCCGCATGCTCTGGTTGTCACAGCGATGCCCAAAGTGGGCGCACGCCGAGCCGCTTCTCGCTCAGCGGTCTCTCCCCACGCGCCATCGTGGAGGCGCTCGCGAGCGGCGTCATGCGCGCGGAGGGTGACACGCTCACGGCCGAGCAACGCGAAATGGTCGCTGAAGCAGTGACCGGTCGGACCAGCCAACTCGAGTCGCTTCCGGCGGGCGCGTTCTGCGCATCACACGGCGCGGCGCCGCTCGACCGGAGCGACATCGCCTGGATGGGCTTCGGCGGCAACCTCGAGGGCACCGGCTTTCAGTCGACCAAGCGTGCTGGACTAACCGCGGCGGATGTGCCGCAGCTGCAGCTGCGCTGGGCCTTCGCCTTTCCCAACGCGTCGCAGGTCCGAACCAAGCCCACCGTCACCGGCAACACGGTGCTGGTCGGTGGTCCCTTCGGCGAGGTGTTCGCGCTGGATGCGGCCACCGGTTGCGTGCGCTGGTCGTTCGACGCGGATGCCGGAATTCGCGGCGCGATTCTGCTCGGCTCCCGCGACGAGCGGCCGGTCGCGTACTTCGTGGACTTCCGGACGAGTGCCTATGCGCTCGACGTGACGACGGGCTCGCTGCTCTGGAAGACACGCGTCGGCTGGCATCCGGAATCGGCCGCGACCGGAAGCCCCTCGCTCTTCGACGGCATGCTCATCGTGCCGATCTCGACGATGGAGGTGGTAACGGCGCAGAGCCCGTCCTACGCATGCTGCACGGCGTCCGGCGCGGTGGCAGCCATTGACGCCGCGAGCGGCGACCTCGTCTGGTACCATCGCGTCATCGCGGAGGATGCCCGCGAGGTCGGTCGCAACGAAGCGGGTACGGCCGTGCTCGCGCCGTCGGGGGCTCCCGTCTGGGCGAGTCCCACGATCGATGCGCGGCGGCGTCTCGTGTACGTCGGCACCGGCGAGAATTACACGCGACCCACGACCGCGACGAGCGACGCGATCCTCGCCATCGATGTGGACACGGGCGCGCTCGCGTGGTCCTTCCAGGCGACGGGTGAAGACGCGTTCAACATGGCGTGTACGGCGCCGCGCAATCGCCAGAATTGTCCGAGCCCGCCGGGGCCGGACCTCGATTTCGGCATGGCGCCCATCCTGGTCACACGGCCGGACGGCAAAGAGATCCTCGTCGTCGGCCAGAAGTCGGGCGTCGTGTGGGCGCTCGACCCCGATGCCGGCGGGGCCGTGCTCTGGTCGACGCGGATCGGCAAGGGCGGCGCGCTCGGCGGCATCCACTGGGGGATGGCGACCGATGGCCGCTACGCGTACGCGGCCAACGCGGACCGTGCCGATGCCGTTGTCGTCGACGTGAATCCGGAGCGGACCGCCACACCCGGGCTCTACGCACTCGACCTCATGGACGGCGCGTTGGTCTGGTCAGCGCCCTCGCCCGGCGACACCTGCGGAGGTCGGCCGGGCTGTCACGCCGCGAACTCGGCGGCACCGACCGTCATTCCGGGGATCGTGTTCGCGGGTGGACTCGATGGCTGGATCCGCGCTCACGACGCCGACGATGGTCGCGTCCTGTGGGGATTCGATACCGCTCGAGAGTTGGCGACGGTGAACGGTGTGCCCGGCAAGGGCGGCGCCATCGATGGGCCGGGCCCCGTCGTCGCGCGCGGGATGTTGTTCGTCAACAGCGGGTACGGCCAGTTCGGACAGATGCCGGGGAACCTGCTGCTCGCGTTCGCCGTGAACGGCCGCTGATACCCGACTCCAGCCGATTCCAATAAACGAGTCTCGTGACCGAACGCATTTAGGATCGAGCGGCACACCTGCTGCAGTCGAACGATGCACTCGACCGACCATTCGCAAAACAAGCCGGGAGTGGGCGCGGGCGCGCGCGTGGCTCTACCGGGAGATGCGGTCGGCGAACGCTCCGGGTGTCCGCAGCCAGGTCCGCACACTCAGGAGAGCATGCCGTTCCCCGCGCGAACGAGGCCGCGCCGTGAGACCAACGTCG
>JBFJPA010000363.1:0-5224 GCA_041617355.1 Longimicrobiales bacterium | reverse complement strand
GGTTGTGGGGGTAGTCGAAGAACGACGCGACCGCGGCCTCGGCAGCCGGATGCTGCTCGAGGATGAAGACATCGGTGCGGCGCCGCGTTTCGTCCAGGACGTACACGAGGGCGCGTTCGATGCTGCGCGCGTCGGCGAGCGTCTCGACGGACATGTCCCCTACGAGACGCGGCAGAATGGACTCGATATCGGACACGACTTGCGGCGGGGCCGCAACGCCTCCTGCGCCCGTGCCTTCGAGCACGCGCTCGGCAGCGGCCGTAGCCGCTGAAAGTTCCTCGAACGAGCAATGCAGGATCATCGTTCCGATCTCTACGTCCAGACCTCCCTCTGTAAATGAAACGCCGAAGCCAGCCTTCGCGTTCCGTGTCGAGCGTTTGCGCTTCACGCGCTACGCTGGCGTATCCGTCGCGCCCGCGCAACCGCTACTGGCAGTATCGACTGGCAACAAGCGAGCCAAAACGCGCGAGCCACCCGGTCGAACGGTGCCCTGGCCGCGTTTTTCATCCGTTCGTCCCGGACTTCGGCGCACCGGCATTTCAATTTTGGCCGACCGAAAACGTTGCGCCCGCGCATCGCGCGAACGGTCAGGTCAGGAACCGATCCGCCAGCACGAGGCCGAGCAGGAGGTCGATGGCGGTGTGCGCGAGAACGGATGGCAGCAGGCTGCCCGTCGCGAGCAGCGGCGCGGTGAGAATGACGCCGAGAGCGGCGGCGCGGGCGGCGCCCGGCGCGGCCTGGTAGCCGTGTACCATGCCGAACGCCGCCGCGGCAAGCAGGACGGACAGGGCGGTGGAGCCGGTGGACACGAGTAACGCGGCCAGCAGGAATCCCCGGTACACGAACTCTTCGAACGTCCCCGCGGCGAAAGACAGGCCAGCGAACCACACGCGCTCGCGGCGCGTCCTCGGTCGGAGCTGCAGCGTGGTGGGTGTCTCGCGCACGCCGAGGGCGTGGCAGATGAAGACGAACGCGATGGCCGCGAGGGTCACGCCGACGGTCCATGACACGGCCGGTACCAAGGCGACGGTGCGCAGGCCGAGCTCGTGTGCGGAGAAGTCATTCACGCGTGCGATCACCGCCGACACGGCCGCGAAGACGAACAGCGTGAGAATGGAGGAGCTGTAAATGGAAACGCGCGGCAACTCATCGAACTCGCGCAGCACGTTCGCCTGCCAGACCGTCAGCGCCGGCAGCGCGACGAGCAGGAACACGCTCCACGATCGAGCCAGCACCGGCAGCTCGGCGAGCGCGAGCATGGCCGTCACAGTCGCCAGGATGAGGAAGAGCACAACGGCGAGCGGCCGGCTGGACATGTTCTGTTACGCCGTGGTCCGGGCGCCGCCGAGCCGATCGTGCAGGGCGGGCGCCGCGAGTGCCAGCGTACCACCCAGAACGAGACCGGCGAGTGCGTCGACGGCGTAGTGGAAGCCGCCATAAACGGCGCCGAGGGCCACGCCGATCGTGAGCACAGCGGCAATCCAGCCGACGCGCGGCAGCGTGCGCAGGGCGGCGACGGCGACGGCCGCACTTGCGCCCACGTGCGACGATGGAAACGCGGCGCCGCGACTCGATCCCGCTTCGAGAATGCTGTGCGCGACGCCATAGAACAAGCCGCTCTCGATCCCGCCCGTCGGTGCGTCGAAACGGTAGCGCGGTCCTTCCACCGGCAGGAAGATGAAGAACAGGTAGTGCGCCACGAAGGCGAGCATCACGCTGAACACGGCGACGCGGAACTCGGGCTGTGTGCAGCGTTGCCAGATGAGGAACGCGGGCACATAGAGCAGCAGATAATACGACAGATAGGCGGCGTGCAGCGGCTCGGACAGCCACAGGCTCGGCATGGCGCGCGCCCAGTCCTGGCTCGGTTGTCCGCCGAACAGCGCCTGCTCCCAGATCAGTACGAGCGGGTCGAACATGCGGCCGGCGTGCACCGCGATGTTGAGCGGTTCCAGCTCGGCGTAGAAGACGGGCAGCAGCAGCAGAGGGTACCAGTCGCCGAGAAAGCCGGCGAGGCGAGGCAGCGATGTTGCGACGCGGCGACGGACCGCCATGGCGCCGGGCCCGCGCAGCGTGAGCCATGCGAGCGCGACGTGGAACGTGGCGAGCACCGGCCAGGATTCTGGCCGGCCCGGAGCGAGCAACACGAGTCCGGATAGGACGGTGTACAGGCCGAGCAGCCGATCGACGGGGCGTGAATTCGAATCCATGTGCAGCTCGTTCGACTTCGTCAGCCGAGACGTTTCTCGTAGACGCGGTACGTCTTGTCCGCAATGCCGCCGACGCGTTCGATACCGCGCTGCATCGGCAAATTGTCGTCGAGGATCCAGGAGCACTCGCCGCGAGGCAGGCCGCGGCGGACGCCGGAGAGGAACAGCTCGAGGATGAGCATCGCGTCGAGACCGCGCTGCCTGTACGCGGGTTTCAGGCCGAGCGTCAGCACGCGCGCCTGACCGATGCGCCGACGGTACCACAGGAACTTCAAGAAGCCGAACGGCAGCAGCCGACCGCCGAGGTGGCGCAGGACCTGATTGTAATCGGGCAGACCGATCGCGAAGCCAACCACCTCATCGCCTTGCTCGAGAATCTTGCACAGCCTCGGATCGACGACGGGCTTCAGGGCCTTGGCCATGTGCTCGATCTCATCCGCCTGCATGGGAACGAATCCCCAGTTGCGCTCCCACGCGCTGTTGTAGATCTCCTGGATTCGCTCGATCTCCGCCGGCAACTGCTTCATGTCGAGGTCGCGCATGGTGACGCCGGCCCGCCTGCGGATAACGTCGACCGTTTTCGCGAGCCGGTCCAGGCCGGCCGTCTCCGCGTCGACCCAATATGCGAGCAGGTCCTTGCACTTCACGTAGCCGGCCGCTTCGACCAGGCTCGCGTAGTACGGCCTGCCGTGTGCCATCATGACGACGGGCGGACGGTCGAACCCTGTGAGCAGGATGCCGGGTGACCAGAGCTCATCGTTGGTGGACAGATTGAACGGTCCGCGAACAATGCTCAGGTCGCGCTCGCGCAGCCACGACTCGACCGTATCGAGCAGCGCGCCCGCGGCCTCCCGGTCATCCTCGCATTCGAACAGACCGAAGAAGCCGACTGGCTCTTCGTGGAAATCGATGTGTGTCCGGTTGCGGATGGCCGCGATACGGCCGACGACGCGGCCGTCGCGCCAGGCGAGAAAGCACTGCACGTCCGCGTGCTGGTGGAACGGGTGTCGAGGCGAGAGCGCCTCCCGGACGTCGCGGTCCAGGGGCGGGACCCACGCCGGATCGTCCGCATAGAGGCGGAAGGGCAGGCGGATGAAGCGCTTCCAATCCGCCTGCCCCGAAACCGGTCGGACCTCGACCGCCCGGGCCCCTGCGGGCCGGGTGGCCGGTCGCGCCGTCATATCACGGCCATCTTCTTGCCCGCCGCAGCGAACACCTCCAGCACGGCATCGATCTGCTCCGCCGTGTGCGTCGCCATCAGCGAGATGCGGATTCGACACGAGTTCTCCGGCACGGCGGGCGGAGTCACGGGATTCGTGAAGATGCCCGCGTCGAACAGCTCCTTCCAGAAGACGAGCATCCGCTCGAGCTCGCCGATGACCACCGGCACGATGGGCGTCTCACTGCCGCCGATGTCGTAGCCGAGGCTCTTCAGGCCTTCCTGCATGCGACGGGTGTTCTTCCACAGCTGCGCACGCCGCTCGGGCTCGGCTTCGATGACATCCAGCGCCGCGATCGCGGCGGCGATGGACGCGGGCGGCGTGCTGGCGCTGAAGATCAGCGAGCGCGCGTGGTGCTTCAGAAAGTGGATCACGTCTTCCGGTCCCGCGACGACGCCGCCGATCGACGCCAGCGACTTCGAGAACGTCGCCATGATCAGCGAGACGCGATCCTCCATATGAAAATGCTGGGCCGTGCCGCCGCCGCGGTCGCCCAGCACGCCGAACGAGTGTGCATCGTCGACGAGGACCTCGGCACCGTAGAACTCGGCCAGCGCCATCACGCCCGGCAGGTCGACGATGGTGCCTTCCATCGAGAAGATGCCGTCGGTCACGATGAGCTTGCCCGCTTCCGACGGCGTCCGGGCCAGTTCCCGCTCGAGGCTGCGCAAATCGGCATGCGGGAACCGGTGCACGGTGCCGAATGCGAGCCGCGTTCCATCGACGATGCTCGCGTGGTTCAACTTGTCACTGAAGACGTGGTCCTCGCGACCGACCAATGCGGAAAGCACGCCGAGGTTCGTCTGGAAGCCCGTCGAGAACACGAGCGCCGCTTCCTGATTCAGAAAGCGGGCGAAGCGCTCCTCGGCGTATTCGTGCAGGTCGAGAGTACCGTTCAGGAAGCGGCTGCCCGTACAGCCGCTGCCGAAGCGGTGCAGCGCCTCTTCGGCGGCCGCGATCACCTTGGGATGGTGCGTGAGGCCGAGGTAGTTGTTCGACCCGAACATGAGCTTGCGCTCGCCGCGGATCACGACTTCCGTGTCGTAGGACGCCTCGAGCGGCACGAAATACGGGTAGTATCCCGCGGCCTGGACTTCCCGCGCCTTCGTGAACCTGTAGCACTTCGCGAACAGGCTCATGCAGTCATCTCCGTTGCAGCGTGCATCGTCTTACAGCCAACCTTCATCCCGGTACCACCGTGCGGTTTGTCTCAATCCATCGGCGAGCGGGGTCGCTGCGGAGAATCCCAGGATCTCACGCGCGCGATCCGTCTCGCACAACCAACCGGGAGCGAGCAGCTCCCGGGCTTTGTCCCGGTTGAAGATCGTGGCCTGGCCGACGAGTCGGGCCACGCCTTCACTCACCGCGGCCGCCGCCGCGATCACGCCGGCCGGCACGCGCAGGATTCGCGCGCGTGTGCCGACGGCATCGGCAATCATGGCGGCCACCGTCTCCCACGGATAGGCCGTGGGTTCCGCCACGTGGAGCACGCCCGACGCGTCGGGCGTCATGGCCGCGCGCACGAGGGCGTCCGCGAGATCGCGCACGTGGATCAACTGCAGCCGTCGCTGCGCGCCCGCTGGCAACGGCAGGACGCCTCGTGCGGCGAGCTTGAAGAACCGATACAGGTCCCGATCTCGCGGGCCGTAGACCGCGGGCGCGCGGAGCACCACCGACTCGAGCTCCGTCACGTCCGCGAGCGCGACCTCACCCGCCAACTTGCTGCGCCCGTACGCAGTCAGCGGCCGCGGCGTGTCGTTCGGTCCGACGGGCCGGCCATCGATGGCCGGCCCG
>JBFJPA010000362.1:0-5225 GCA_041617355.1 Longimicrobiales bacterium | reverse complement strand
GGCCCCGGCGCCGATGTCGTGACGACGCCGTTCACGTTCTTCGCGACGGCCGGCACGATCGCGCGGGTCGGTGCGCGGCCGGTCTTCGTCGATATCGAACCGTCGTCGTTCAACATCGATGCCTCGGCGGCGGTCGCCGCGATCGGTGCTGGAACACGCGCCATCATGCCCGTGCACCTGTTCGGCCGGTGCGCGTCGATGGAACCGATTCTGGAGGCTGCGCGGGGCAGGGATCTGCCCGTCATCGAGGACGCCGCCCAGGCCATCGGCAGTGTCGACGAGCGCGGGCGCGCCGCGGGCAGCGTCGGCACGGTCGGTTGCTTCTCGTTCTTTCCGACCAAGAACCTCGGCGGGTTCGGCGATGGCGGCATGGTGACAACGGCGGATGCGGAAATCGCCGACCGGATGCACATGTTGCGCGTACATGGCATGCGTCCCAAATACTACCATCATATCGTGGGCGGCAATTTTCGACTGGATGCCCTGCAGGCGGCCGTTCTGCGCGTGAAACTGCCCTTACTCGACCGCTGGTCGGCTGGCCGGCGCGCGAACGCAGACCGTTATCGCGATCTGTTCAGTGAAGCCGGTCTCGTGGGTGAGCACGTGCGACTGCCCGAGGACGTTACGGGTCACATCTACAACCAGTTCGTCATCCGCGTGGACAGCCGCGACGAACTCCGGGATCACCTGGCACGGGCTGGCGTCGGGACCGAGATTTACTATCCGGTGCCCCTCCACCTGCAGGCGTGCTTCAGAGACCTGGGATACGCGCGCGGCGATTTCCCGCATGCCGAGGCGGCGGCCGCCGAGGTCCTGGCCCTCCCCATTTTCCCGGAGCTCACCGAGGACCAAATCGTCCACGTGGTCCGGTCGATCGCGGCCTTTTACGAAGGCGGCTGAGTCCACCGGAAGGCAAAGCCGAAGCCTGCTTTGCACCCCCGTGCCGCCACGGGTACATTCCGGCGGTTCGGCCGCGCAGCGGCCACGCCTGTGCCATACCGTAACTTGGCGGTTCGATGCTCGTTGTAATGCGCCACGGTGCACCGGACGAATCGGTTCGCCGCGTCATCGAGACGATTCGCGACATGGGGTATGAGGCCCGCCCCATCCCGGGCCGCAACCGGACAGCCATCGGGCTGATCGGCAACGATGGCCGTGTGGACAGCGGTCGCCTCGAGGCCCTGCCCGACGTGTTGCAGGTGATTCACGTCACGCAGCCCTACAAACAGGTCTCCCGCGAGTGGCGTCCGGAGCCGACCATCATCGAACTCCCGAACGGCACGCGCATCGGCGGCGAAGAGGTCGTGCTGATGGCCGGGCCGTGCTCGGTCGAGTCGCGATCGCAGATCCTCGAGATCGCGCACCGGCTGCTGGCCAGCGGCGCGACGGTCCTGCGGGGCGGCGCCTTCAAGCCCAGAACTTCACCGTATGCGTTCCAGGGTCTCGGCGTCGAGGGTCTCGAGCTGCTCTCACTGGCGCGAGAGGAGACCGGCCTCGCCATCGTGACCGAAGTGCTCGAGCCGGAGATGGTCGAGGTCGTCGCGGAGCACGCCGACATCCTGCAGATTGGCGCGCGCAACATGCAGAACTACCCGCTGCTGCGACGCGCAGGCCGTACGGGCAAGCCGATCCTGTTGAAGCGAGGACTGGCGGCGACGATCAAGGAGCTATTGCTCAGCGCGGAGTACGTGCTCGCCGAGGGCAACGGCAAGGTGATCCTTTGCGAGCGTGGCATTCGCGGCTTCGACGATCAGACGCGCAACGTGTTCGACCTGACCGCCATTCCCGTCGTACACGCCCTGTCACACCTGCCCATCGTCGCCGATCCGAGCCACGGCACGGGGGTCCGCGGGAAGGTAATCCCCATGGCCCGTGCCGCCGTGGCGGCGGGTGCCGACGGCGTCCTCATCGAGGTGCACCCGTCTCCGGACAAGGCCCTGTCCGATGGCGCACAATCGCTCTGGCCCGACCAGTTCGATGATCTCGTGCGGCAGGTCGGCATCATCGCGGAGGCGATCGGGCGCCGGCTCGCGCCCGCGCTCAGACCCGCCGTCGTCCGTTGACCGCGTTTCGCGCTTCGGTTACGTTCCAAGCGCCCCAGGAAACGCAGGACGCAAGCTCACGAACTCCGTCAGGACCCCGCAGGTAGCAGCGGTAAGTGTGGCGAGCGTTGCTACGTCCCTCCTGGGGCAACCTGCATCCAGGCCTCGCTTGCCGGGTCCCCGCCCGTTCGACTAACCTGCCATACGCGGCGACTCCCTTCCGGATCGGAATTCAATGACTTTGACGCGCGCGGCGCTGGCCCGCACCTACCGCCCCCGGCAGTTCGCCGAGATGGCGACCCAGGAGCACGTCTCGGAAACGCTTCGCACCGCCGTCGCGCGCGGCCGAACGGCGCACGCCTACCTGTTCACCGGGCCACGCGGCGTGGGCAAGACAACCGCCGCGCGCGTGCTCGCCATGGCGCTCAACTGCGCCGAGCGGGGCGACGATGGCGAGCCGTGCGGCCGCTGCGATAGCTGCGACCGCATCTGGGCCGGCAAGACCTCGCTGGACGTCATCGAAATCGACGCGGCGAGCAACCGCGGCGTCGACGACGCCCGCGATCTGCGCGAGCGCGCCATGTACGCGCCCACGGACGAACGCCGCTTCAAGATCTACATCATCGACGAAGCGCACATGCTGACGCGCGAGGCCTGGAACGCGCTGCTCAAGATCCTCGAAGAGCCGCCGCCCCGCGTCATCTTCGTTTTCGCGACAACCGAGCCGCAGAAAATCCAACAGGCAGCACCGCCCATCCTGTCTCGTTGCCAGCGCTTCGACTTCCGGCGCATCGCCGTCCCGGACATCGTCGCTCGGCTCCGTTCTGTGCTGGACAGCGAAGGCATCGAGGCCGACGACGATGCGTTGCTGCCCATGGCCCGGCGGGCCGACGGCGGCATGCGCGACGCGCTCTCCATGCTCGACCAGGTCCTGTCCTTCGGGCAGGGCCGGATCACGTCCGACGACGTCCGACGCGTGCTCGGACTCGTGGGCGAAGAGCTCTACCTCGAGCTGTTCGAGATCCTCGCCGATCGCCGCTATGGCGATGTCTTCCGCTTCGTCCAGCGCATCCTCGACGAGGGCTACGACCTCGCCGAGTTCTACCGCGGGCTCGCCGACGCGCTGCGCTCGTTGCTCGTCGCCAAGTTCGATGGCGTAGCCAGCACGGAGGTCCGCGAGGATCTCAAGTCCGGCTACGCTACCGTCGCGGACCGGTTTGCGCAGGGCGACTTGCTGCGGATGCTTTCCCTCGTCGCCGAGCTGGACGCCGAAGGACGCCTCCGGAAGAGCTCCAGCCCGCGCACCTTGCTCGAGGCGCTGCTGCTTCGATTCGCGTTCCTCGACCGGACCATCGACCTCGAGGCGTTGCTCTCGGGTGCGCCTGCGCCTACGCCGGCGCCACCTCCGTCCGGCGGGCCCCCCGGGCCCAATGCCGAGCCAGGGAGAGGCACGGCTTCGCCAGCGAAGCCTCCGCCGCGCAGGGCCGCCGATTCGCCGCGCGCGGCCGACCGGCCGCCACAGCCCGCCGCAAATCCCGCCACCGACGCGGAGACAGCATTGCGGGAGCTCGTCGCGGAGCGGCGCGTGCCCGGCGGCCTCGGGATATTCCTCAAAGCGGCCACCCTCGCGCAGCCCGCCCCGGACCGCATCACTCTCGCCGTCCCCGACGGCCCCGGGCTCGAGCGTTTGGCCGATCCCGCGGCGCGGGCCGCACTCGAAGCCGCCCTGTCCGATCGATTGGGACGCGCTCTTCGGGTCGATGTGCGACCCGCCGGTGACGCCGAGGCCGGTCCCGCGACGCCGCCGCCACGACTGACCCCCGAACGCGTCCGCGGCGAAAAACTCGCCCGGCTCACGCGCGAACAACCCACCCTCGAACGGGCCGTCGAGGAGTGGGATCTCGAGTTGCTCGAATAGCCGCATCAGCTATTCCAACGCCCCGCCCGTGCCGACACCCTAGCGTATGGCACGCACGCACAACGCCGGTCGCTCGTTCGAACACCACGCCGCCTTGTCGCTGCAGTCGCGTGGCTGGCAGATCCTGCAGCGTAACTACCGGGCCGGACCCCGTGAGATCGATCTCATCGCACGGCGCGGCGAGGTCGTAGCCTTCGTCGAGGTCAAAGGGCGGACCACGTCGACACACCATCACCCGCTCGAAGCGATCGGCCCGGCCAAGCGACGCGATCTCGCCCGTGCCGCTCGCTGCTGGATCGGCTCGTTCGGACGGCGCGGCGAGGTCTATCGCTTCGATGCGATCGCGGTGATCGGTCCGGCCGACGCTCCGGTTGTGATCGAGCACGTCGAGGATGCGTGGCGGATCTAGAAAGTACATTAAGTGGCTAGTCATAAACAGTTGGTGTACAAGCCTTTTACGTACCATCGTAGAGATTGGGTATCGGCGGGAAGCCCGCCGCAAAACGGCAGGAACCCAGCCGAACGACGGGGTACAACCAGCGGTCCGAAAGGGCCACCGATTCGCTTGCCGGCCCGGGATCGGGCGACGTACGTTCCCTTGACGCAGACGGATACACTCCGACGACCGAATGACGAACTTCCAACAGCTCTTCCAGATGGGCCAGCAAGTGCAGGCCCGGCTGACCCAGCTCCAGACGGAGTTGGGCAGCAAGACCGTCACGTGCTCGAGCGGCGGCGGTATGGTGACGGTGACCGCTGACGGGCGAGGCCGGGTCCGCGAGATCAAGATCGATCCGACTGTGGTCGATCCTGCGGATGTCGAGATGCTCGAGGATCTGGTGCAGGCGGCGGTGTCCGAGGCACAGCAGCGGGCCCAGCAGGTGTACGAAGAGGAGCTGAAAAAGCTGGCAGGCGGGTTCCCGCTGCCGTTCAGTCTTCCCGATCTTTCGTGAGCGTAATCGATGAACTGGTGGGCGAGCTGGCTCGCCTCCCAGGCATCGGACGGAAGACGGCGCTTCGTCTCACCTATCATCTGCTGAAACGGCCACCGGTCGAGATGACGCGGCTGGCGCGGGTGCTCGAGCAAGTCGTGGCCCGCGTGCGGCCGTGTTCGCGTTGTGGCAACCTTACGGAAGCGGACCCGTGCGAGTTGTGTACGCACCCCGGTCGCGACGCGACGCTGGTGTGTGTGGTGGAAGAAGCCTCCGACATCGGCGCGATCGAGCGGACGGGCGAGTACCGCGGCCTGTACCACGTGCTGGGGG
>JBFJPA010000361.1:0-5231 GCA_041617355.1 Longimicrobiales bacterium | reverse complement strand
GGCTACACGGCACTCGCGGGCTCGGCCACGTTGTGGGTCTACCGGCGCTGGGCGGGACTGCGGGCGTGATGGGATCGAGGCGCCTGCCGCCGGGTAGCTTCCGCAGATCGACAATCGGGAAGTTGCGTATATGAGTGTGTTCGAGCGGTTTCGCGCCCTGTTCGGCGACGTGACCCTGCTCTACGCCGTCCTCGGCCTCAGCTTGTTCGGCGTGGCCATGGTCTACTCGGCGGGACAGGTCGATGTTCAAAACAACGTCGTGAGCGGCGCGTGGCGAATGCAGCTGACGTGGCTGGTGATCTCGCTCACGGCTCTCGCCATCGTGATGCGTGTGCAGATCCGCTGGCTCGAATGGCTGGCCGTGCCTGGCTATCTCTTCGCCATCGGGTTGCTCGTTCTCACGTTGATCGTGGGCACCGGCGCCGGCACGGCCGCGGGCACCAAGAGTTGGATCCGCTTCGGCGGCGTTGGCGTTCAGCCCGCCCAGTTCGCCAACCTCGCGACGATCCTCATGCTCGGCCGCGTGCTCGGCGTACGTCGGGATCCCGCCACCCGCCTATTGGATCTGTGGAAACCCATCGCGGTCGTCGCCCTGCCCATGCTCTTGGTGCTGGCACAGCCCGACCTCGGAACCGCGATGGTCTTCGGCGGCGTCCTCATCGCGACGCTCTTCTGGTCCGGCGCGCCGATTGGCCTGATTTTCCTCCTCGTCAGCCCGTTGCTCGGTCTCTTCCTCGCTTTCGTCGAGCAGCTCTTCTTCGTGTACATGTTCATCCTGATCGGCTTCGTCTACCTCTATCGTTTGCCGCTCTGGGAGAGTGTGTTCGTCGTCGGTGGCAACCTCGCGGCTGGCACCATTGCCGTACCCCTGTGGAACTCGCTCGCCGATTACCAGCGGAACCGTTTCATCGTCTTCCTCGATCCGTACAGCGATCCGCGCGGCGCCGGATACCATCTCATTCAGTCGAAGATCGCGATCGGCAGCGGGGGGCTTCTCGGACGCGGCTTCACGGAGGGACCGCAGAAGCGCCTGGCGTTCCTGCCCGAGCAGCACACGGACTTCATATTCGCGGTCGTCGGTGAGGAACTCGGGTTTCTGGGCGCCGGCGTCGTGATCCTCGTGTTCGGCCTCATTCTGGCCCGGCTCGTCCACATTGCGGAGCGGCAGACGAACCCCTTTGCCGGGATCGTCGTGTTCGGTATCTTCGGCGCCTGGTTCACCCACATCCTCGTCAACGTCGGAATGACCGTGGGAGTCATGCCCATCACGGGCATCCCGTTGCCCTTCCTGAGCTACGGCGGATCCTTCCTGCTCGCGACGTTCCTGGCGCTCGGCGTGGCGCAGCGTGTCGCCTCCGAACGTGCCGGAATCTAGGGCTTCGCAGGGTTGAGGACGGACGGCGACGGCGACGGCGACCGAACGAAAACGGCCAACGACCAACGAAGATCGGGCAACGACCGAATCAAGGGCGAGGAAAGCGCGGAGAAGGGAATCGCGTGAGCTGGTTCAGGAAACCGAAGCAGAAGCTACGGGCCGCGGAACGGCGAGACGTGCCATCGGACGTCTTCGACAAGTGCCCGGATTGTGGCGAGATCCTGTATCGGGCAAGGCTCGAGCAGAACCTGGGCGTGTGTCCGCAGTGCGGGCATCACAGTCGGATGTCGGCGGCGGGCTACATCGAGCTGCTCCTCGACGACGGCGATTACGCGGAACTATTCGGTGACCTGCGCAGCGCGGACCCGCTCGGCTTCGTCGACCTGAAGCCGTATCCCGAGCGACTCGTCGCGGCGGAGAAGAAGACGGGGCAGGGGGACGCCGTGCGGACCGTCGCCGGCACGCTGGACGGGATCGGAATCGGTCTCGCGGTGATGGATTTCGATTTCATCGGCGGCAGCATGGGATCCGTGGTCGGCGAGAAGATCGCGCGCCTCGGCAAGCGCTGTCTGGCGAAGGGCGAGCCGCTGATCATCGTGAGTGCATCGGGCGGCGCACGGATGATGGAAGGGATCCTTTCGTTGATGCAGATGGCCAAGACGTCCGCCGTACTGGCGCAGCTGCACGACGCGGCCGTTCCCTTCGTGTCGGTCCTGACGAATCCGACGACGGGCGGCGTCACGGCGTCGTTTGCGATGCTCGGCGATGTGATCATTGGCGAACCGGGCGCGCTGATCGGGTTCGCCGGTCCACGCGTGATCGAGCAGACCATCAAGCAGGAGCTGCCCGACGGATTCCAGCGAGCGGAGTTCCTGCTCGAGCACGGCATGATCGACCGCATCGTAGACAGGCGGGAAATGAAGGCGACGATCAGCCGCGTGCTGCGGCACCTGCTGGGACAGCCGGCTCCAGCGAACGGGCGCGCGGGGGATCGGAACGGCAGTTGAAGCCCGCCAGCTACGCCGAGCTGGTCGAGGCGTTGTTCCCCCGCCTCACGGGTGGCATTCGCTGGGGTCTGGACCGGACGCAGCGCATGCTGGCCTCCGTCGGCGATCCACACACGACGTTCCGATCCATGCACATTGGCGGCACGAACGGCAAGGGCTCCGTCGCGGCCACTGCGGAGAGCGTGTTGCGTGCGTCGGGTCTGCGCACCGGGCTCTACACTTCGCCACACCTCTGTACGTTCCGCGAACGCGTCCGCATCGCGGGCGCACCCATCGATGAAGCGGCGCTGCTCGATGCCGCGCGGCGTCTCTGGCCCGCCATCGAAGCGGAGCAGCCCTCGTTCTTCGAGGCGACGACGGCGATCGCCTTTCTCGCGCTCGCCGACGCGGGCGTCGAGGTAGCGGCCGTCGAGGTCGGACTCGGTGGCCGCCTCGATGCGACGAACGTGATCACGCCAGAGGTGGCCGTCGTCACGAACGTCGCGCTCGATCACGTCCAGTTCCTGGGGCCGACATTGGCATCGGTCGCGACGGAGAAGGCGGGCATCTTCAAGCGGGGCGTGCCGGCGCTCACGGCGGAGACGGATCCGGAGCCGCTCGGCGTGCTTCGCGATGTGGCTGCACGCACCGGCTCCCCACTGCACGAGCTCGACGGCGACGCAATCCAGCGCATTGCGGCGGACTTGTCGGGCACGCGCTTTCGCGTGAGGCTGCCTGATGGACCGGTGTGGGACCTCGAAACGCCGTTGCTCGGCGCACACCAGGCCGGGAACGTCGCCCTCGCCGTGGCCGCTCTTCGAGCACTGCCCGCCGACATCCGCCCGGATGAGGCGACGATCCGGTCGGGTCTGGCCCGCGTCGTCTGGCCCGGCCGTCTCCAGTACGAGCGGATCGGCGGCCAGACTTGGATCTTCGACGTCGCCCACAATGTGGCCGGCGTGCAGTCCCTCGCGACGGCGCTCGATACCTTGAGTCTGCCCGCGCCGAAGGTGCTACTCATCGGTGTGCTGGGGGACAAGGACTGGCGCAACATGCTGCGCCCGCTGTACGCGATCGCGCAGGGCGCGGTCCTGACACTGCCGCCGACGGCGCCGGCAGACCGGGCGTGGGATCCACGGGCGGTGCTGGCGGAAGTGCCGTGGCACGGTGCGGAGGCCGAGCCCGATTTCGCTCGCGCCCTCGACATCGTCGTGAACCGTGCGGGCGCCGCGGGCACGGTCGTCGTGACGGGTTCGTTCCACACGGTGGGCGACGCGCTGGCGCTGCTCGGACGGGCGCCAGCGGGGGTCGATCCGGGCTTGCCGGTGCCTCCGATCGCGGCCTAGATTCGCGCGAATGTCGAGGTTCACGGGCCTTCCTGGTTTCCGGGATTTTTTTCCAGCCGACTTCGCGATCCGCGCACACATCACGGCGACATGGCGAGAGGTTGCGCGCCGTCACGGCTTCGAAGAGTACGACGGTCCGCCGCTCGAGCCGCTCGAATTGTACATCGAGAAGAGCGGTGAAGAGATCGTCGGCCAGCTGTACAACTTCACGGACAAGGGCGATCGAGCCGTCGCACTGCGCCCGGAAATGACGCCGACGCTCGCTCGCATGGTCGGCGCTCGCGCCGGCGGCCTGCGCAAGCCGATCCGCTGGTTCTCCGTGCCGCAGCTGTTTCGGTACGAGCGCGCGCAACGCGGTCGCCTGCGCGAACACTTCCAGTGGAACGTCGACATCGTGGGCGAGTCCGATGTCGCCGCGGACGCGGAAGTGCTCGCGACCGCGCTGGACGCCCTGACGTCGCTCGGCCTGGGCGCGGCCGACATTGTCGGCCGCTTCAATGATCGTCGGCTGCTCGAGCGCTTGTTTCGTCACGCCGGCGTAGGGGAAGACCGGCTGTTCGCGGCCTACGCGGCGGTCGACAAGCTGACGCGCGAGCCGCGCGACCGGGTACACGCGCGCTTGCTGGAGGCGGGCCTGACGCAGGCAGTGGCGGACGGCGTATTGCACGTGTTCGACGTCGGCGGCGGCCTGGACGGGTTCCAGGCGGAGTTCGGCGCGCTCACCGGCGTGGCGGATGAGATCGAGCGGCTCAAGTCGTATCAGGCCTGCCTCGACGATCTCGGCCTGAGTGACTATATCGCGTTCGACCCCACGATCGTGCGCGGCCTCGCCTATTATACCGGGATCGTGTTCGAGATTTTCGACCGACAGGGCGAGCTTCGTGCGATTTGCGGCGGAGGTCGTTACGACGGCCTGCTGCGCTCGGTCAGCGATGTCGATCTTCCCGCGGCGGGCTTCGGCATGGGGGATGTCGTCCTGGCGGAGTTGCTGGCCGAGCGTGGACTGGCGCCTGCCTACGCGCCGGCGATCGACTACTACGTCATTGCCGTAACAGACGCCGAGCGACCCCTCGCGCGTCGCATCGCCGCGCACCTGCGAACGCAGGGCTCGGCCGTTGCGTATGACCTGCGCGGCGCCGGCGTCGGGCGTCAGTTCAAGGACGCGGATGCGCTCGGCGCCGTGAACGCCGTCGTGGTCGGTCCGGATGAAACGGCGGCGGGTCTGGCCGTGGTCCGTGCGATGGACACCGGAGAGGAGCGGCGCGTGCCGTTGGCCGAGCTGACCGGCGGCGCAGTCAGGGTCGAGCGGTGAACGACCGACGCGAGGAGTTCGAGCGGCGGCGCCGCGCGATCCTACGCAGGGCCACGGTTTATACGTGGGGATTCCTTGGCGTCGGCCTCGCCATCGCCGTTGGCGGATCGGCGCTCGTCGCGTGGCTCATGGCCCGCACGGGCCTGCCATTCCTCGCGACGTGGGGCGTCATCACGGGCATCGTGCTGCTGCCCTCGCTGATCGGGCTCGTC
>JBFJPA010000360.1:0-5253 GCA_041617355.1 Longimicrobiales bacterium | reverse complement strand
GCAGGCGATGAAGGCGCTCGCGGACGCGCACCCGGAGGATCCGGAGGCGACGATCTTCCATGCCCGCGCGATGATCGCGAACGCGCCACCGACCGATCTCACGTTCGCGCGTCAGACCGCGGCGGCCGCGCTGTTGGAGCCGATTTTCCAGCGTTCGTCGAACCACCCTGGTCTTGCGCACTACATCATCCATGCGTTCGATGCACCGCCCGTGGCAACCAAGGGACTGGATGCCGCGCGCCGCTACGCGGACATCGCGCCGGACGCACCGCACGCGCTGCACATGCCGACGCATATCTTCACGCGACTCGGCCACTGGGATGAGTCGATCAAGCTGAATCGGCGGTCGGCATGGGCGGAGCCCGATTCGAATGCGGCTGTGCACCCGATGGACTACATGGTCTATGCGTACCTGCAGCAGGGCCGCGACGCCGAAGCCTGGAAGGTCGTCTCGCGGGCGAGGGAGAACGCAGACCGGTTCTACGTCGGCATCCTGGGCTACAACACGGCGGCGATGCCGGCGCGTTACGCACTCGAGCGCGGCGATTGGGCCGGCGCGGCGGCACTCGCGGTGCCGTCGAATGCGCCGGCGTTCGTGGAGGCGATCCCGCGTTTCGCGCGTGCGATCGGCGGCGCACGCGGCGGCAAGCCCGACGTAACCCGTGCGGAAATCGCGGAGCTGGCGCGTTTGCGTGACGCGCTGCAGACGAGTGGCGATGCGTATTGGGCGACGATCGTCGGCGCTCAGCACCTTGCGGCATCGGCGTGGCTGGCTCATACGCAGGGTGATGCCACGCGCGCGACACAGCTGGCACGCGAGGCGGCGGACCTGGAGGAGACGGTCGAGAAGCACCCCGTCACACCGGGTCCGTTGCTGCCGGCACGTGAGCTCGAGGCGGATCTGCTGCTCGAGCTGGGGCGAGCGGCGCCGGCGCTGGCAGCCTACGAAAAGACGTTGGAACGTGAACCGAACCGTGCGCGTACCCTGTTCGGTGCGGCGCGCGCGGCCGAGCAGGCCGGTGACCGCGCCAAGGCAAGGCGCTACTACGAGGCGGTGCTCGACGTGATGGCGGGCGCCGACGCGACACGGCCCGAGCCGGCGGCGGCAAGGAAGTTCCTCGGACGATAGGGCTGGGTGCTGGGGCTGGGGTTGGGGCTGGGTGACGGATGAGGCGGGAGTCACCGTTTTCGGGATACGTACGAGAACAACGATCGGTGGGGCGCTGGATCGCGATCCTGGCGATTCCGGCGGTCCTCATCGTCGCGGTGTTGATGTGGTCGTCCCTGCGTTCGCGCGACACGGCGCCCGAGCCGACGGCGGAACTGCAGAGCCGGCCGCCGGACCTCGTCCCGACACCGGCGCCTGCGCCGGGTCCGCCCGTCGAGGAACCGATCGTCCTGCCCGCGGTCGACACGAGCGACGCGTTTACGCGCGGCATGATCGCGACGCTGTCGCGGCATCCGCAGTTCGCTCGGTGGCTCGTGACCGACGAGCTGGTCCGCAGGTTCGTCGCGACGATCGCGGACCTGGCGCAGGGCTCCAGCCCGATGCCCCATCTCCGATTCATGGCTCCGGCCGAGCCGTTTGCCGTGCGGGAATCAGCGGGTCGGACGGTCATCGACCCGGCCGGCTACCGACGCTACGACCGGGTGGCGGAGGTCTTCGAGTCGCTGGACACGCAAGGCACGGCGCGCCTCCTTCGCCGGATGCAACCGTTGTTCGAGGAGGCCCACCGTGAGCTGGGCCTGTCCGACCGTAGCTTCGGCGACGACCTCGCTCGCGCTTTCGCCAACCTGCTCGCCGTCAATGTGGCGGACCGGCCGGTCGCCGTCGTACGCGACGAATCGCTCTGGATCTATGAGGAACCGGGGCTCGAACGCCGTTCCTCGGCGGCGAAGCACCTGATGCGGATGGGCCCCCGGAACGCGCAGCGAGTGCAGGCGAAGCTGGCGGAGCTGGCGGCGGCACTCGGGATCGACGTGGGCTGAGCGGATTGCCGTTCAACCGCCGGTAGACCAGGAGGACTGGAGAGGGCGACACGCACGCACGGCGAACAGAACCCGCGCCCCGGTACCGTCGGGTGCAATGGCACCGAGTGAAGGCCCGACTCCCGGAAGCAGCGCCGAGTGGATGATGGTGCGACCATCCGGCGACCAATTGGGGTCGTCGCCGCCGACGAGCCGGCGTTGTCCGGTCCCGTCCGCATTCATGATCCAGACGTCGCGTGGGAGCGTGGGCCGCGGGTCGGTCGCCTCGACGCCCTGCCAGTAGGCGATGAACAGACCCGCGGGTGACCACGCCGGCACCTTCTGCTCGATGTCGGCGGCGAGAGTGCTGTCGCGGTACGCAGTGGTCAGTCGGGTCAGAAACCCCGTGGCGACATCGGCGAGCCAGATCTCGTACAGGCCCTCACGACGGTTGCTCGTGAACACGATGCGTCGTCCGTCCGGTGACCATCGCGGCACGTTCTCGTCGACTTCGGGTCGCGTTTCGGCGGTTAGCCGCGTTCGGTTCCCGCCGTTCGCGTCGGCAATCCAGATCTTGAGCCGCTGACCCGGTCCGGGCGACTGCGCCCAGGCGATGCGGCGGCCGTCGTGTGACCAGCTCCCGGCGAGTGCCGCGACACCGATCATGAGCGGCCTGGCGGCCGAGCCGTCCGCGTTCATGGCCCACAGTTCGGGACCCGCAGGCGTGTCGCGCGTAAACAGCAGCCGCCGGCCATCCGGCGAATACGACGGAAACCAGCTCGGCTGCGAGCCCGACGTGAGCGTTCGCCGCTGGGACCCATCGGGACGGGCCGTGACGATCTGACTTACACCCGCCGCATCGCATTCGCCGAAAGCGACGCGCTCGCCATCCGATGCGGGTGCATCGGTCGGCCCGTCATGGCATGCGACGAAAAAAGCGGAAAGGGCCAGGACAGGGGCGAGGCGAACGCCGGTTGCGAACGTGCTCACGGCGCGGGGAACTTCAATTCGTTCACGATCCGCATGAAGCGCGGGTGTGTGCGCAGGCTCTCGAAGGCTGGCTCCGAGCGCAGGAAGATGATGCCGGGGTTGCGTTCCGTGAAGGCGCGGTCGAGCCAGTCGAAGGTCCGGGCCGTGTCGCCGACCAGGGCGTGGATCGTCGCAATTCGAAGCGGATTCGGATTGCTGCCCGACTGTCTGAGATCCATCTCCAGCCAGGCTCGCCAGAATCCCGGCGGCCCATCCTCGGCGTAGCCGGTGCGCAGCCTGCGAATCTCCGCTGCCGACGCGTTTCGAAGCACCGCGACCTTGATGAACTCCTCGACCGCCTCGTCGTAGCGGCCTTGCAGGAAGTGACTGCGCGAGGGGCCTGCGGGCACTGTAGGACCGAGGCCGAGGGCGAGCGGGTTGACCGGGTCGAGCTGAACCGCCCGCCGGAACTGCGCCATCGCGTTCGTGTGATCGCCGACGCAGTCGTAATCCGTGCCGAGCGTGTAGCGCGTCCTCGCGTTCAGTGGATCCAGCGCGACGGACCGTTCGCGCGCCCTGATCGCCGCCTCACACTGGCCAATGGCGCGCAAGAAGTTCGCGAGGTGGTGCCAGGCGTGCGGGTCGTTCGGGTTCAGTTCGATCGCATGGCGCAGGCCGCGCTCGGCTTCGCTCCAGTCCCACTCGAAGAACAGCTTCAGCATTCCGAATGCAGCGTGAGCCTCGCCGAGTTTCGGGTCGAGAGCGAGGGCGCGCGTGACGAAACCGCGCAGCTCGGGCACGCCCTGCGCGACCGGAACGTGGCCGAAATACATGAGCGGCGCGATGACGCTCGCCTTTGCCGCCCATGCCAGCGCGAAGTCCGGCTGGCGCTCGATGGCACGGTCGAAGTACTCGGCGGCCTGGTTGAGTGCATCGGCGGAAAGACTATTCCGCAGGTACAGCCCCCGCAGGTACAGGTCGTAGGCCTCCAGGTCGGGCATGCGCCGAGTCGTCGCGCTGCTCCGAGCGAGCCGCAGCTCGAGCGCACCGGCGATGGCGTGCGCGATCTCGTCCTGCACGACGAAGATGTCCTGAAGCTCCCGGTTGTACTCGTCGGCCCAAATGTGATAGCCAGTCGCGACATCGATCAACTGCGCCGTGATGCGGAGGCGCGGCCCGTCTTTGCGGACGCTGCCTTCCAGCACGGCCGCGACGCCGAGCGTGTCGCCGATCGCACGCACCGTATAACTGCGGTCGCGCAGGGCGAACGATGAGGTCCGTGCGGCAACGTGCAGGCCGTCGATCCGGCTGAGCACCGTGATGATCTGCTCGCTCAGGCCATCGCTGAAGTACGTGTTCTCCGCATCCGCACTCATGTTGACGAACGGCAGGACGGCGACGGAGCGGGCCGTACCGACGGACGAGACCGGCGGGGTTCGCGGTTCACCGCGGATCCGGTACGTACCAATGATGGCGAGGACTGCAATGATGGCGAGGGCCGCGTAGACGCGACCCGCCGCAAACGTCCGCCGAATCGACGGCACCGCTGGACTCGGGTCCGGGACCGACTCGTACGATTCCGGGGGCGGGCCGGGGCCGGACCGCCGCGGGGCGGGCTGCGGCACGGTCCGCGCCGGCGGCTCGACGCGCAGGCGCTCCGCGAACGCCGTGACCTCGGGGTCGGGCGCCGCATCGAACTCTTCCTGCAGCAACGTCGTGTGGATACGCGCGTGCTGGAGTGCACCGGCGCGGTCACCCGCGGCCTCCAGGGCGCGCATCAGGCGTACGGCCACGCGGCCACTGTACGGATCGTGCGCGGCCACGCGGCGCCACCAGGCAACGGCAGCCGTCCACTCGCTTCGTCCTTCGCACGAATCGGCCAGCGATTCGAGCCCGGCCGCGTAACGCTGGGCGAGACGCGTGCGTTCCGCATCCAGCCAGCGCTCGAACTCCACGGCGGCGGACAGGTGAAACCCGTCCAGCAGCGGCCCGCTGTAGAGCCCGGCCGCTGCTTCGAAGTCTCCCGCCTCCAGCAGCTGCTCGAACATCTCCGTGTCGCTCGTGATGACGGCGGGGTTCAACGCGAGCTCGTCGCCCTTGGAGCGAATCACGTCCTCGCCGAGCGCGCTTCGGATCAGGTAGACGGCATCGGAAAGCTGGGCGCGCGCGCGGTCGGTCGAGCTTTCCGGCCAGATCCACGCGATGAGCTTGTCGCGGCTGAGGGGGTTCCGGCGCGACTGCGCGAGCAAGGCGAGGAGTGCAAGGCGACGGCCCTGTCCCGCGCGTCCCGGAACGGGGCCGGCCGGCCCCACCAAG
>JBFJPA010000359.1:0-5270 GCA_041617355.1 Longimicrobiales bacterium | reverse complement strand
CCGCTTCATCGCGTCCCGCGCCCGGCGCAGCGACTCGGCACCGGCCGGCGTCAGTGCCAGGTACCGCCGCGGCCGCCCGCCACGGTCCTCCGTGCCTTCTCCCTGCCGCGTGCGCAGCAGTCCCTTCTGCTCCAGCCGGTTGATCGTCGTGTACAACGCGCCACTCGAGACCGCGCGGCCGGCCACGCGCTCGAGCTCCTGGGCGACGCTCCAGCCGTAGGCATCATCGCCGAGCCGCACCACGGCCAGCATCACCATGACTTCGAACTCACCGGGAAACTCACCGGACATCCCCCCTCCTCGCCGGTCGTGGCGCGTGAACTCTACAATGTAGGGTATGCTGGCGAGGCAGCCGCTCGCCCCGCAAGGGGGAGACCGACCGCGTTGGGACGAGTGACAAGGAGGACGGCTCGAAACGACGGTATGCGCGGGTCGGCGGACCCACGTTGTCCGGGCGACGTCGACGGCGTATCTCGCAGCATGGACCGACACGGAATCGCGATCGTGCTGGATGAGATCGCTACACTGCTTGCGATCGAGGGAGCGAACCGCTTCAAGGTGCGGGCGTTCAGCAATGCTGCCCGGGCGATCGAAGGGGCCGCGGAGGGCGTGGCGGAGCTGGCGCGCACGGGTCGGCTGGAAACGCTGGAAGGGATCGGCAAAGCGACCGCTTCGGTGGTGCGGGAGCTCGTGGAGGAGGGGCGGTCGCGGTACTACGAGGACGTGCGGCAACGCACGCCGCGCGGACTGCTGGATCTGCTAGCCATTCCGGGCCTCGGCGCGGGCCGCGTCCGAACGCTTCACGAGAAGCTGAGTATCGCGACGCTGGACGACCTGGAGCGCGCGGCCCGAGAGGGGCGTGTGGCGTCGCTGCCGGGGTTCGGCGTGCGTACGCAGACGACGATCCTCGAAGGTATCGCGCACGTGCGCGAGAGCATGGGTCGGCGGCGCTACGCGGATGCGCTCGAACTGGCGGGGCGGCTGTGCGCATTCATTACGGCGCAGCCGGGCGCACCGCGCGCGGAGACGGCCGGCGAGTTGCGGCGGGGCCGCGAGACGGTCGACGGCATCACGATCGTCGTCGAAGCGGACGATCGGATCAGCGAGCACGTCTCGAATGTGTTACATGGATTGCCCGGCCTAGCGGATGCCGAAGCGGAAGGCCGAACGATTCAGGGCCGGCTACCGGATGGCATCGGGCTGCGCGTCGTGTTCGCACCGTCATCATCGTTCGCGACGACGCTGCTGGCCGAGACGGGATCCAGCGAGCACATCGAGGCGCTGTCGCACGCGGCCGGGGAGCGCACGTTGCGACTCGAAGCGTCTGGCCTGTCGCGGAACTCGAAGCGGCTGGAAACTCCCGAAGAGGCGGACGTGTACGCGGCGCTCGGCCTCGCCTGCGTCCCGCCGGAGCTGCGCGAGAGCGGCGAGGAGGTCGACGCGGCGCGTGCGGACACGCTCCCGGAACTCGTCACCTATGCCGACCTGCGCGGCTGCTTTCACTGCCACACAACGTGGAGCGATGGACGGGCGACAGTCGAGGAGATGGCCGAGGCAGCGAGTGCCCGGGGCTGGCGCTATCTCGGCATCGCGGACCACTCGCGATACGCCGGCTACGCGGGCGGACTGTCGCCGGATGAGGTGCTCGAACAACTGGACGAAATCGATGGTTGGAACGAACGGCACGGGAAACGACTCTGGCTGTTCAAGGGCATCGAGGCCGACATCCTGCCGGACGGCACACTGGATTACGCGGATCGGCCAGATCTGCTCGAGCGCTTCGACTACGTCATCGCGTCGGCACACTCCGCGCTGAATCTGGCCGAAGCCGAGCAGACGCAGCGATTCCTGCGTGTCATCGAGAATCCGTACGTCACGTTCCTGGGCCATCTCACGGGCCGGCTCCTGCTGGCCCGGCCCGGCATGAAGCTGGATCTGCCGGTCCTGCTCGAGGCGGTCGCGGAACGCGGCATCGGCATCGAGATCAACGGCGACCCCAACCGCATGGACATGGACTGGCGGCACTGGGGTGCCGCGCGCACGCTCGGCATCCGCAGCGCACTCAACCCCGACGCACATTCGATCAGCCAGCTGGACTACGTGCACAACGCGGTCACGATGGCGCGCAAAGGCGGGCTCGAATCGCGCGACATCGTGAACTGCTGGACGCTGGCGGAGGTCCGGCGCTACTTCGCGGCGCGGCGGACCTGAGACCTCAGCTCGACGGCCGGCGGATCTCGTAGTCGACGGGCGGCGTCGCACCCATCAGGTGTTGCACGAAGTAATCCCAGCGCCGGCGGATCACGTACGGTTCGTTCAGGTCGTGCGCGCGATTCGGCAGGATCAGGAAATCGAAGCTCTTGTTCGCGCGGATCAGCGCATCGGCGACCTGAACGGTCATGGCCGGATGCACGTTGTCATCCATGTCGCCGGTCATCAGGAACAGCTTGCCCTTCAAGTTCCCGGCGAGCGAAGCATTCACCTGGTTCGCGTAGCTGTCCGTACCCTTTACGGTGTCACGCACGAGCAGACCCTGGTACTTCTCGGCGTACGCCGCGTGGTACGTCCGGTTGTCGTGGTTGCCGGCCGTCGATACGGCGACCTTGTAGAAATCCGGGTAACGCAGGATCGCGTCGGTCGAGGCGAAGCCGCCGCCGGAATGGCCGTAGATGCCGATGCGGTCGAGGTCCATGTAGCGCCGGCTCGCGGCCAGCTGCTGCAGGCCGGCGATGTGGTCGGGGATCCCGTTGTCGCCCATGTTGCCCCAGTAGTTGTCGAGCACGGCCTTGGACCGGAACGGCGTGCCGAGGTGGTCCATCTGGACGACGATGAAGCCCAGCTCGGCCAGGGCATCCTGGTCGCTGCGCAGCGCGGAGCCCAGCGTGCCGCCGCCGAAGTTCCAGCGCCCGACACTGCCGATGAAGGGACCGGGATAAATGTACTCGACGACGGGATAGGTCTTCGTCGAATCGAAATCGGACGGCTTGTAGACCAGGCCGAACATCGTGGTCACGCCGTCTCTCGCCTTGTACGAGAAGATCTCGGGCGGCGCCCAGCCGAGCGCGCGCAGCCGGGACACGTCGGCCTCCTCCAGCGTCCGGAGCACTCGACCGGTCCGATCGCGCAACACGCTGACCGGTGGTTGGTCGGGCCGCGAATAACTGTCCACGAAGTAACGGCCGTCGGGCGTTGCGCGCACGGTGTGATCGGCGTCCTCCCCGCCCAGCCGTGTCAGGGCCGTGCCGTCGAGATTGACGGCGTACAGCTCCGCCATGGACGGCATGCGTCCGGCTTCGCGACCGCGCCCCGTGAAGAACAGGCGGCCCGCCGTTTCGTCGATGAACAGCAGGTCGCCAACGGTCCAGGCGCCCGCGGTGATGCGGTTCATCAGCGCGCCGTTCGCGTCGAAACGGTAGAGGTGGCCATAGCCATCGCGCTCGGAGAACCAGATCACTTCGCGCCCGTCTCGGATGACATCCCAGTTCGGCTTGCCGCCCACGATGTCCAGATTCAGCTCGACGTGCGTCGCCGCCGAATCAGCGACGATGCGGCGAGCTGCGCCAGTTGCGAGGTCCGCTTCCATGAGCGCGATCCGCTTCGCGCCGCGCACGGCGTGTGTGAAGTAGAGACGTTGGCCGCCCTGCTTCCACTTGACCGTGACCCAGGTCGAGTCGGACACACCCGTCGCGGAGAACGTGAGGTACGGCTGCGGTGGCACGTCGAGGCGGAGATTCACCTTCGTTTCGACATCGACGACGTGGATGTCGAACGTCGGGATGATCGTGTCGCCGGGCAGCGGATACGGGTACGTGTAGAGTTTGGGTCGCGTGTGTGTCGATGAATACAGCGCCAACTGCTCGACGTTGCGCTCGTCCATGCGCTGAACCGCGATCCGCCGCGAGTCGGGTGACCACTGCAACACGGGCCGCACGGGCGTTCCAGCGATGATCTGCGAGGGCCGTGGCGCCGTGATGCCGTAGGCAAAGAGCTCCTGCCCGTCGTTGGTGAGACGGACCGAATCGCCACCCTGCACCGGCCGGATCCAGAGATTGTATTCGTGGATGAAGGCTTCCCAGCGGCTGTCGGGCGAACGCACGAACGGCACGCGGCTCGTCAGCGTGTCGCCGAGCGCACACGTGTACGCACGCAGGTCGCAAGTAAAGCCCCGTTTGTTCGCATTGAACCGGATCGAGGCCTCGTCCTCGGAGAACTCGAATGTGCGAAAAGGCAGCTTGGCCCCGACGAAGCTGGTGTCCGCGGCGAGGGACATGGCGGAGGCCAGGCGGTCGTGATCGAACAGCAGTCCGCGTGTATTGCGCACAGGATCGACCAGCACGAACTCGGCACCGTCGCCGGTCTTGTTGCGATACCAGAAGCGATTGCCTCCGCGCATCCAGGACGGCGTCACCTGATCGCCGGCGATCAGGTTGTCGGTATGCCAGGCGAGCAGCCGTTCTGCCCGCGTGTAACGCGTGGCATCGACGGTCGGCGTTTGCGCGTGGCCGGCGAGCGGCCAGGCCAGGGCCAGGAGGAGGAGAGCGCGGATCGCGTTCATTGTTGTCAGACTCGAGTCGGGTTCCCGGATTGGTGGACCTCGATCCTAGCCATTCCCGGCAACCGCCACCACAGCGCGTCCTCCGGCATCGTGCCGGTTCGGACGAATCCCGTTCGTTCGGGCCACCCCTGCGTTGACGGCGCAGCGCTTCACGTCGTGGGCTTCTCCCCGGGCTTTCTCATACCGTGGCGAATGTTGACGACACGCGTGAGCAGGTCGAACCAGAAGGAAGCACCCAGTGATACCGCCAGGCCCGTGAGCAGCCAGCCGACTGGAACGGTGATCAAGACCGGGAACCCCCCGAGGGGCTTCGGCGGCCAGCCGATGGGCAACGTGCCGAGCGACTCGTTTCGACGTCGGATCCCGTCCAGCAAGCCGCGGACTCCCGCGCATGCCGTGTCCGCGGCGATTTGTTGTGGGGTCAAGCGACCGCACCGATCGAGCGTCTCGGCAGATACGTTCTGTACGAAATCGGTCGCAACCACGGCCAGCGCATCACGGGCTTCGCGGTCGTGATACAGGTGATGGACCAGGCCGAGTGTATCGAGGTTGAATGCGCCTGCAATCACCAGCCCGACGACGAGGCTGATGATCTGCATCTTTCGCTTGTACGTGTCTCCCATCATCGTCAGCGACTTGTCGATCCAGTTGCTCACGTCGTCAACGAAGGCGTCCACCTTCTGTTCGGCGACCTGAGACAGCGAAAGCAGCTGCT
>JBFJPA010000358.1:0-5313 GCA_041617355.1 Longimicrobiales bacterium | reverse complement strand
GCCGGCACGCCGGCGCATCCGCGACGTGCTGCTCCGAGCGGTCGAGCCGTCGGCCGCAGGCGTCGTAGGCCACCTTCCCGAGCGGGTTTGCGCGGAGCCGCCTCATCGGCCGGACGGCAACCTGGCCTCGGCGTGGAGCACGGCCGGATTGATCGAAGCCATGGTCGCGCTCACGGACGCGTCGCGCGGTCGCTTGTCTTGAGGTAGCGGGCCGGTCGCGTCCCCCGGGACAATCACGGCCATGGAACTCGCTGTCGTACTCGTGATCGCCGCCGCGGCCGTGACCGCCGTGATGCTGCCGCTGCTCCGTGGCAGCCACTCCGACCACGACCCGGAGCTGGATGCCGTGGGCACGCCGGCCGGCTCGCCGAAGGTCGAGCGCGCGGCCGTCGAGGCTCGCGTTCGCGAGTACCGGGCTGCCCTCACCGACGGCACGGTGTGCCACCGGTGCGGGCGCGCCAATCCGGGGGGGAGCCGCTACTGCGCCGAGTGCGGCCGCCGCCTGCCCAGCGCGCGGAGGCGGAAGCGCGCCGAACCGGGCGCACGGGCGCGGTGAACGCGCCATCCGTCGACCTTCGCAGCGACACCGTCACACGTCCGACGCCCGGCATGCGCGACGCGATCGCGCAGGCCGAGGTGGGCGATGACGCGCTCGGGGATGACCCCACCGTGCGCGCCCTCGAAGAACGCATCGCTCACCTGCTCGGGAAGCCCGCCGCCCTTTTCTTCCCGAGCGGAATCATGGCAAACGAGACGGCGCTCATCGTGTTGGGCAGACCCGGCACCGAGGTCGTCGTCGAGGCCACATCGCATTTCGTCGATTGGGAACTCGGTGCGCCTGCCGTACTCGGGGGCGTCCAGCTGCGGACCGTGCCCACGTCCAATGGTCTCCTCTCGGCCGATGCAGTGGCCGCCGCGATCCGACCCGGCATCCCGTTCCAGGTCCAGACGTCCGTCGTGTGCCTGGAAAACACCCACAACGCCGCCGGCGGCCGGGTGCTGCCTCTCGGCGCCATGCGCGAGATCCGCGACGTTACACGGCAACGCGAAATCCCCATTCACCTCGACGGCGCGCGCCTCTGGAACGCCGCCGCCGCGAGCGGCGTGCCCGAGTCCGCTTTCGCGACGCTCGCAGACACCGTCATGGTCACGCTGTCCAAGGGCCTCGGCTGCCCCGTCGGCTCGCTGCTCGCCGGGCCCGCCGACGCGATCACGGCCGCGCGCACCATCCGACGACGGCTCGGCGGGACCATGCGCCAGGCGGGGATTCTGGCCGCCGCCGGGATCTACGCCCTCGACCACCACCGCGATCGTCTGCTCGACGACCACCGCCGCGCACGCGACCTCGCCCGTTTCGTCGCCGATGTGCCCGGTTTCGGCGTGATCGAGCCCGAGACGAACATCGTCATGTTCGACTGCCTCCGGCCGGAATTGGACGCCGCTCAGCTCGTCGGCCGCCTCGCCGAGCACGGCGTTCTCATGACCGTCTTCGGCCCTCGCCGCATCCGCGCCGTGACCCACCTCGACGTTTCCGACGAGGCCATCGCCCACGCCGGCGAGGCGTTGCGCACCGTCGTCGCTGCTCCGGCCTGAGCGTCCCGTCCCGGACCGACAGCCAGCGGTCCCGTCCAGCCCTGTCGCGTCGGCCGGCCGCGTGGCACGTTGGAGTCCGGCATCGGGCGCCGATCCGCGTTGCCCGAAGACGAACCGAAAGTTATCTTGACTCGCAGGGCCGGGCCGAGTGCCAAAACGCAACCGCACGGGTGGGACGATGGCTACGCTGGATGTGAAGGACGACCGCAACAAGGCGTTGGGGGTCGCGATCGCGCAGATCGAGCGGGCCTATGGCAAGGGCTCGATCATGCGCATGGGCGCGGACGGCGCCCGTACGCAGGTGGATGTCATCCCGACCGGCGCGCTCAACCTGGACGCGGCCATCGGGATCGGCGGGATTCCCCGGGGCCGGATCACGGAGATCTTCGGCCCGGAGTCGAGCGGCAAGACGACGTTGTGTCTGCACGTGATCGCGAACGCGCAGCGCACCGGCGGCATCGCGGCGTTCGTCGATGCCGAGCACGCGCTGGACGTCGAGTACGCGCGGAAGCTCGGCGTCGACATCGAGAACCTGCTGGTCAGTCAGCCGGACACCGGTGAACAGGCGCTGGAGATCGCGGAGCTGCTGATCCGCAGCAATGCCGTCGACGTCGTCGTCATCGACTCGGTCGCCGCGCTGGTGCCGCGAGCGGAGATCGAGGGGGAGATGGGCGACTCGCACGTGGGCCTGCAGGCGCGGCTCATGAGTCAGGCGTTGCGGAAGCTGACGGGCGCCGTCAACCGGTCGCGCACGAGTGTGATCTTCACGAATCAAATCCGCGAAAAGATCGGTGTGATGTTCGGCAATCCGGAGACGACGACCGGTGGCCGCGCGCTGAAGTTCTATGCGAGCGTGCGTCTGGACATCCGTCGCATCGGCGCGATTAAAGACGGGCAGGAACTGGTCGGTAACCGGACGCGGGTCAAAGTCGTGAAGAACAAGGTGTCGCCGCCGTTCCGCCAGGCTGAATTCGACGTCATGTACAACGAGGGCATCAGCCACAACGGCCTGCTCGTCGACCTCGGCGTCGAGAACGACATCGTACAGAAGTCGGGTGCCTGGTTCTCGTACGGAGATACCCGTCTCGGCCAGGGTCGTGAGAACGCCAAGCAGTTCTTGAAGGACAATCCGGACACGGCGAAGGAGATCGAGGTCAAGGTCCGCGAGGCGTTAGGCACGCGCGGAATCCAGGGCTCTTCGTCGGACGACGACTACGGGGACTGACCCCGTAGGGTCGGGCCGAGGGAACGCCGGGGCGGGGTACCGCTCCGGCGTTTCGCGCATCCAGTTGGTGACGGCCCGGGCGGAAGTCCGGCGGCTGGACCGAGCGGGTGCGCTACCGTGGAACGGCCCGCTATATTCCAAGTTTGCCAAAGAACATTGATCCACCGGACACGCGACGAGCATGAAGGCAGCAGACATTCGAGCGGGGTTTCTGGAGTACTTCGGTCGGCAGGGACACGCCATCCGACCGAGCGCGAGCCTCGTTCCGGGGGATGATCCGACGCTTCTCTTCACGAACGCGGGAATGGTCCAGTTCAAACGGGCCTTCCTGGGCGAGGAGAAGCTCGGCTTCCGCCGTGCGGTCACATCCCAGAAGTGCCTGCGGGTGAGCGGGAAGCACAACGACCTCGAGGAGGTCGGTGTGACGACCCGGCACCACACGTTCTTCGAGATGCTGGGCAACTTCTCGTTCGGCGACTATTTCAAGCGGGACGCGATCCGTTTCGCCTGGGAGTTGGTCACGGAGGTATACGGACTTCCGAAGGACCGGCTCTGGGCGACCGTCCATCACACCGATGATGAGGCAGCGGCGCTCTGGCAGGAGATTGCCGGACTGCCGCCAGCGCGCGTGTTCCGGCTGGGCGACAAGGACAACTTCTGGCAGATGGGGGATACGGGCCCGTGCGGCCCCTGCTCGGAGATCCATTTCGATCTGCGTGCCGAAGGCCTGGGCACCGACGTGACGGTCGAACAGTTCGAGGCGCTCGGCAGCCAGGGCCGCTTCCTCGAGCTCTGGAACCTGGTCTTCATGCAGTACGACCGGTCGGCCGACGGCAAGCTGACGCCGTTGCCGGCGCCTTCGATCGACACGGGTGCCGGACTGGAGCGCATGGCCGCGGTGCTACAGGGCGTCGGCTCGAACTACGACACGGATCTCTTCACGCCACTCATCGAGCGTGCGGCCGAGGTCGTCGGGCGCCCATACCACCGCGACGATCCCGAGGGGGTTTCCTACCGAGTGCTGGCCGATCATGCGCGCGCCGTGACATTCCTCGTCGCCGATGGGGTCTTCCCGTCCAACGAAGGTCGCGGTTACGTGCTCCGGCGGATCCTGCGGCGCGCCGTTCGACACGCCTGGCTGCTCGGCCAGCGCGAACCGACGTTGGTCCACGTCGCGGCGCGCGTCATCGAAGACATGCAGACCGCGTATCCGGAGCTGGGCGTCAAGCGCGACGCGCTACTCCGCATCGTGCGCGAAGAAGAGGAGCGGTTCCTCGAGACGATCGACTCCGGAATGCAACGGTTGGACGAGCTGGCGCCGGTTCGTCGGGGCAGCAACGCGCCACCGCTGATCTCGGGAGCCGATGCGTTCCGGTTGCACGACACGTTCGGCTTTCCACTCGATCTGACGGAGTTGATCGCGCGCGAGCGCGGCTATGCCGTGGACACGGCGGGCTTCGATGCGGCGCTGGAAGCACAGCGGGAACGAAGTCGCCAGGATCGTCGTACCGCAGGCCAGGCCGGATCGGCCGACGAGTTCGCGGCGGAGTGGATCGATCTCGATCCGGATGCCGTTCAGGAGTTCGTCGGCTACGACCGACTCGATGTCGAAACCGACGTCATCGCGGTGGCCCGTGTCGATGGCAGGGCCGGCTTGCAGCTGCGCCGCAATCCGTTCTACGCGGAGGCCGGCGGCCAGATCAGCGACGGCGGTGAGGTGCGTGGCGCGGGTTTCCAGTTGAGTGTCGACGAGGTCCGCCGCATCGGAGACCGCGTCGCCGTGATCGGTGACGTCGACGGCGATCTGCCGGGTCACGGCGCGCCATACCCGGTGCAGGCCGTGGTGCCGGCGCACGTGCGACGCGACACGCAGCGCAACCACACGGCGACGCACCTGTTGCACGCGGCGCTCCGCAATGTGCTGGGCAAACACGTCGAGCAGCGTGGCTCGCTGGTCGCGCCCGACCGGCTCCGCTTCGACTTCGCGCATCCTCGACCCATGACGCGGGACGAGATCCGGGCAGTCGAGGACGAGGTCAACGCGGCCATCCTGCGCGACATCGACGTGCGTACCGAAATCACGACGTACCCCGAGGCAGTGAAGCGCGGCGCGATGGCGCTGTTCGGCGAGAAGTACGGTGACGAAGTCCGCATGGTGCAGGTGCCGGATGTCAGCCTCGAGCTGTGCGGCGGCACGCACGTTCGGCACACGGGTGACATCGGGCTGTTCCGGATCGTCACGGAATCGGGGATCGCGTCGGGCGTGCGACGCATCGAAGCGGTCACGGGATCGGGCGCGTACCGGCGATCCGTCGAGCGCGACGCGATCCTGGAAGAGGCCGCGGCCGTGCTCAAGGCACCAGTTGACGCCTTGCCGCGCCGCATCGAACAGCTGGCACAGGAACTGAAAGACCTGCGCCGTCAGCTTGAAAAAGCACGTGCGGGCGTGGCGGCCGACGTCGTCGGAGAGCTGCTTTCGGCCGCCGTGTCCGTGG
>JBFJPA010000357.1:0-5316 GCA_041617355.1 Longimicrobiales bacterium | reverse complement strand
GTCGCGTCATCCGACTTGTCACGGTCACGGCCGGCCGGTCAACTTGCCCGGTCCGACGAAACGGGACCCGGCGGCCGACTCGTGCCGTCCGGCTCACGACCCCGCGACCCGAACCGTACGCCATGCGCACACTGCCAGTGCCGCTTCGGGCCCCCGTCGCTCCGTGAGCGCAACGCTGCCGCGCCGCGGGCGCCGCTTTCGCTTCGCGATGGCGATCGCGCTCGTCACCGCCGCGCTCGAGATCGCCGCGCTCTTCGGGCTGGCCGATTACCGGCTGGTCTTTCGCAACCCCATCGGCGCGCCGTGGCAGGACCCGGCGTACCGCTTCGACGCCGACCTGCTCTTCCGGCGGCCGGCGCACCAGACGGTGACGGGCTCGTCCTACGGCGACATCGCCCGGCGGTTTCGCGTCCCGGGGGCGCAGCCCTACGACTTCGAGATGCGTTTCGACGCGAACGGGTTCCGCAACCCGGTCGACCACGTCCAGGCGGACGTCGTGCTGGTGGGCGATGCGTTCGTCGAGGCCGGGCTGGTCGCCGTCGAGGACCACGTCGCCACCCGCCTGGGTGCGGCGCGCGGCGAGACCGTCGTGAGCCTGGGCAGCACCGGCTACGGGCCGCAGCAGCAGCTCGTCCTGGTGCGCGACTACGCGATTCCGCTCGCGCCGCACACGATCGTCTGGCTGTTCTTCGAAGGCGATGACCTGCTGGACATCCCGACGTTCGACTCACTGCACGCGGATCGCCGGCGTGAGCACGGCCGCGTGCCGTGGCGGGACCGCTCCTTCGCCCGCAACGCGCTCGTGCGCCTCACGACTTCGGTGGGCAGCAGGCCGACGGCGACGGACCGCTCCGGCGTCGTGCGCGCGGGCACCGGCGACGAGCGCACGTACTTCCTGTACACGACGCCCGGGCTGCGCCCGTTCGAAGAGCAGATGCTCGAGCGGCTGCGCGACATGCTGGCCGATGCGTGGGCGCTCGCCGAGCCGCGCCACGTCGGCCTGCTCGTCGCCTACGTTCCCGTCAAGTACCGCGTCTACCGCGACCGGCTCGTCGAATCAGGTCCCGTCACCGCGACGTGGACCACGAACGATCTGCCGGCCAGGATCGAGCGCATGGTGCATGCGATCTCGCCGGACATCGGCTTCATCGATCTCACGCCTGCGTTCCAGGAAGCGCTCGACGCGAGCGCACCGCCCTGGTTCCCGGATGACTCGCACTGGAACGGCGCCGGTCATCGTGTCGCCGCCTTCGCCATCGGTCAGGCCATCCACGCCATGCTCTTCCCCACCGGATCATGAGCGATCGCGCACGACCACGACGCCCGTCATGAACGGGTGCGGCGTGCACAGGAACGCGTAGGTACCCGGCGTCGTGAACGTGTAGCTCCAGCTGTCGCCCGGCTGGATCATCCCGGAATCGAACGCGCCGTCGACGGCCGTGACCGTGTGAGCCAGCACGTCCTCGTTCTTCCACGTGATCGTCGCGCCCGGCTCGACCTCGAGCCGGTTCTGCGGGAACGCCATCTGCCGGATCACCGTCGACCGGACCGGACCGGACCGCTCACCGCCGGCGGCGGGCACGGCGCCCGGCGCAGCCGCGGCGGCGTCCGGGGGTGCGGCTGCAACAGGAGGCGACCGCCGCCCGAAGTACCGGGCCAGCGTGATCGGTACCGTGAACTCGAAGCCCCAGCGCACGTCGTCATCGCCACGCGACAGTCCCTGCAGTGTGGTCGTGTTCGTGTTCGTTGCCTGGAACGACAGCGTGTGCGGCGTGTTCGGGATCGCCAGGTGCAGCCCGGCGCTCCACGCCAGTTTCTTCACGCCGGCGCTGTCTCTGCCCGGCAACTTCGCCGCGTCCCCGGCCAGTGCGACGTAGCGGCTGAGCCGCACCGTCGCCCCTCCGCCCGCGCCGAAGTCGACATCGCCCGCCTCGTACGGGTTGGACAGCGCACGCACAGCACCGACCAGACGCAGCGGCCCCACTCGACGGGCCAGCGTGACCTCGCCATCCACGCCCTCCGCCGACAGGTTGTAGCCCACCTGACCCGTCACATCGAGCGGAGCGCCCCGGTCCGCGCGGAACAGCGCGTAGCGGCCGAAGAACTCCCACTCGTTCGGGAAGCGCGGCGCCAGCGTCGAGTTCGTCGCGTAGTTGAACCCGACCATCAGCCGCTCCGGCAGACCGACGCCCACGGTGAACGTCGGGAAGTTCGTGACCTTGCGCACCGGCGCGTCACTGACCACGAACCGGTGCAGGAAGTTGAACTGGATCGTACCCGCATTCGCCACCCACCCGTCCGACACGTTGGGCGGCCGATCCAGCAGCGACTGCGCGGCCACGTGAGAACTGGGCACCGTGCACAGAACGACTGCAGCGCATGCGATCCTCGGACGCAGTGCGATCATCGTACCCGTACCCTCCCCTTCTCGCCGTGCAGCGTGCACTCGTAATCGTAGTCCCCGGTGGTCGCGAACACACGCGCAACCGCGTTGCCGGGATCGGTCTGCGGAATGTCACCACCCGCCGGTGCCACGTCGAACGTCATGTTGTGTGCCGAGCCGGAAACCTCCCAGATCACGAACCCGCCCGGCGGGATCTCCACGCGATCCGGGGCGTAGCCGCCTGTCCCGATGGTCACGATCACCGCTGTCGCCGGCACGACCGTCACTCCGGTCGACGCCGTGTGGGTCACGCCGTTCGATGTCACGGTCGCCGTGATCGTGGCCGTGCCCCGACCGGCCGCGTGCAGCACGCCCCCCGCACCGACACGCACGATGGCAGGATCGCTCGACGTGTAGACCGCCTGCGGCAGCCCGCTCATCGGCAGGCCGCTCTGGTCGACCGGCGTGGCCTGAATGGGTTTCGTCGCGCCCTCGCGCATGGCCCATTGCACCGGCGACACGGTCACGCCGCTGAACCGGGCCGGCCCGCCGTCCGCCTGGACAACGACCTCGCCCACCATCCCGTTGTGTCGCGTGCACGCGTAGGTGTACGTGCCCGCCGTTGCGAACGTGCGCGAAGCGCTCGTCCCCGGATTCTGGTCCGGAACGTCGCCGCCCGCCGGCGCGGCGCCGTTGAACGTCACGTTGTGCACCGACTCCGAGAACTGCCACGTCACCGTGCCGCCCACCGGGACCGTCACACTCTGCGGCGAGAAGCGCAGGTTCGGCGTCGTCACCGTGGTGGTGTTCGCCGCGCGTGCCGCGACCGTGACCGTCGCCGCCGCCGTGTGCGTCACACCCGCCTGCGTAACACTCGCGCGGATCGTGGCCGTACCCTCCACGACTCCGGTCACAACGCCGCCTCCATTGACACTCGCCACGCTCGCATCGCTCGTCGTGAAAACGGCCGGCCCGAGCCCGGCCATGACGGAGCCGTGCTGATCCCGGGCCGTCGCGATCAGCCGGATCGTATCGCCCTCCAGGATCGACGCGCTGTCCGGAGTGATCGCAACGGACGTGAACACCGGCGTCCCCGATTGCACGATGACTTCGCCCGTCATCCCCGCATGCCGCGTGCACTCGTACGCGAACGTGCCCGCCGATGGGAACACGCGCTTCACGTCGGTCCCGACCGCCTGATCACCGATGCTGCCGCCCGGCGGGGCCGCGCCGGTGAATGTCACGTTGTGAATCGCACCGGAGAACTGCCACGTGACCGTGTCACCGGCAGCGATGGTCAGCGAGGCCGGATCGAACGCCACGCCCGGCGTCCGCACCGTCCGCGGCGCCGGCGCCTCCGCGGTCACCGTCACCGCCGCGCTCGCCGTGCGCGTCACACCGTCCGCCGTCAGCGATGCCGTCACCACCGCCTCGCCCGGTGTGACACCCCGCACGAGCCCGGCCGCATCCACGGTGGCCGTGCCCGACGCGTCACTTCGATACGTCGCCGCCGGCAATCCCGTCAGCGCCCTGCCCGCAGCGTCGACCGGGACCGCCGTGAGTTGCGCCGTGCCACCGACCCCGACGACGACCGAGATCGGCTGCAATTCCAGCCGGACGAACGCCGGACCGGTCGCCTCCGTGACCGTCCGCCGCGAATCCACCGCGCCACCGCCACCACACGCCATGAGCAGAAGGAACAGCACCGGCAGCGCCGGCCGCCTCGACATCCAGCCAGAAAACCACTCCGACATCGCCCTCGTCTTCGCTTTCCGCCCGCCACCCGCGGACTCCGTGCAGGTTCGCGCCGCGCATCCGCTGCCCGCCGCTACCCCACTGGGAATGGCAAGCGGAGTGCCGCCCGCGTACGGGCGCCGCACGCGGTGCGCGCGCACGCGCGTGTCGTCATTCAGGGCACGGTGTTGCGAATCGAGACACGCAGACGGGACGGAGCGGCCGGTCTCGTGCCGCCGCCGCTGTCACGGATCGATGACGATCGTGACGCGGTTCAGCGCTCGGAGAGCGGGAACGATCGGTCGATGAAGTGGAAGCCCAGGTCGTCGACGCTGACGTTGGCATTGGACAGGATGACGACGCCGTGGCCGGCGATGGGATCGAAGCCCAGAAAGCTGCGGTAGCCGCCCGTGCCGCCGTTGTGCCAGATGATGTCTCGACCGCTGAGGCGCAGCACGTGCCAGCCCAGCGCGACGTGCATCGTTGGCGAGCCGGTCGGGAACCGGCCTTCGTGCGAACGGGCGATGGCGCGCCCGAGCGGCGTCGTGCGATCCGGCCGCAGGTTGGCCTCGAGGAAGCGCATCATGTCGGCCACGGTCGAACGCAGTGCACCCGCACCTGCCAGCGTCGGGATGTTCCACGGGGGCACGACGGCATCCAGCGCGTTGTGTCCCGGCACGAACGTCCGTTCGAGGGCCGGCGTCAGCGCGATCGCCGTGCTGTGCATGCCCAGTGGCGTGAGGATGCGATCGCGGAGCAGCGCCTCGTAACTCATCGCGGCACGCTCCGCCAGAACATGACCGAGCAGGCCCATCGCGTAGTTCGAGTACTCGTACTGCGCCCCGGGCGCGCGCCGCAGCGTGTGACCGCTCAGGAACGCGAGCATCTGCTCGACCGTGTAGTCGGCGTACGGATCCGCCATGTTCGAGATGCGCAGGTTGTCCGGCAGGCGGGGCAGCCCGCTCGACTGCGTGGCGATATCGAGCAGCGTGATCGCCCGGCCTTCGTGCACCGGCGCGCGCACGCCTTCTGGAAGGAACGATTGGAGCGGGTCCTCCAGCCGCAGTTCGCCACGGTCCGCCATCTCCGCCAGCGCGATGGTCGTGAAGACCTTCGTGATCGAACCGATCTCGAACAGCGACCCCGCGTCCGGCACGGGCTCGCCCGTGTCCTGCTGCTGGAAAGCGATCACCCGCTCC
>JBFJPA010000356.1:0-5381 GCA_041617355.1 Longimicrobiales bacterium | reverse complement strand
GCGGAACGCGAGGTCGCTTTGCTTCTGCTCCAGGGTCACAGCCACAAGCGTATCGCCGTGCTGACTGACCGGAGCGAGCGCACCGTCCGCCAGCATGCCACCGCCGCCTACCAGAAGGCTGGACTGCACGGTCGTGCCGAGCTGGCCGGCTTCTTTCTCGGGGACCTGATGCTGCCCGGGCGCGAAGCGGAGGCCACGCGCACCGGGCCCTGATCGACCGGGCCGATTCAGTGCTCCCGGCCGCCCGCGCGGTGCTCCAGACGCTGGAACGCGAGAAACTCGTGCAGCGCGGCTAGCGCGCGCGCATCGCGCGTGACGGCCCTAACCTCGCCGCCCGCCGGGAGCCGAGCGAACGTCCACGTGAGGTGATCCCGTCGTTCCGCCATGACGCGCGTGCCCGGAACCTCCGCGGCATGGACACCCGCCGGCGTCGTGAAATCTCCAGCGCGGAACGCAGCTGCGATCTCCTGAAGGTGGCGCCGGATCGTCGCGACGCCCGCACTGTCCGTCGCCGCCGTCTGGAGCTCGATGCGACCGCCGTCAGGCAGGCTGTCGAAGCGGTGCTCCGATGCGTATTGATCCACGCCCATGAACAGGCGGCCGCGGTCCTGCAGAGCCGCGAACGCGGAGTCCGAAAGCCCGTGCCGGTGATGCGCCGCGTGCGTGTGTGTGCGCGCCGAATCTGCGCGAGCCTGTGCCCACAACGGGGAGCCCGTAAACGATACCGTCGCGAGCGCGATGATTACGGCCGTGTTGTGCATTGCGTGCCTCTCGTCGGAAAGTCCCAACGTTGTCAGTCCTGTCCACGGCCAGCAAGATGGGCTAGCCAACGCGCACCCGAAGGGACCGGAGTCACACTGGATGATCGAGCCGGGACTGCTTGGAAACGTCGATCTCTTTGCCGGGGTCAACGCCTCGGCGCGGAAGGTGCTGTGCGAGCGGGGTACGGTCCGGCGCTTCGAGCCGGATGCTGTGCTCTGGCGCAGAGGCGGGCGGCCGCAGGGCCTGTTTGTCGTGCTAGAGGGCGAGGTCCGCGTCGTCCGGGTCAGTGACGGCCGCCAGCGTGTGCTGCATACCGAAGGGCCCGGCGGCACGCTCGGCGAAATCCCGCTCTTCGAGGGTTCGCCCTACCCGGCCACCGCGCTCGCGGCGAGGCGCTGCGCCTGTCTCGTGTTCGACCGCGAAACCATCCTCGACGCGATCGACGTCGATCCGCGCTTCGCGTTCGTGCTGCTCGCTCGCCTTGCCAGCCGCCTTCGCCAGGTGATCGACCGCCTCGAACGCTACAGTGCCCAACCGGTGCCCGCCCGGCTGGCCGCGTATCTGCTCGACCGCTGCGGAGACGAAGCGGACACAGTCTTCACGCTCGGACGCAGTCAGCGCGAGGTCGCCGAGGAACTCGGGACTGCGCGCGAGCTGATCGTGCGGGGCCTGCGCGCGCTGCGCGAGGCAGGCACCATCGAATCCGCAGGACGAAACCGATTCCGCGTCCGCGACCTCGAGGCGTTGTACCGCTCCGCGGCCGCAGTCCGCGGGCAAGCGCGCTGAAGGCTCTCACGACAACGCGCCTCGGTGCAGGGCGCGCACCAGCAGACGCCCGATGGCCGCGGCGGGTATGCGCCGGCCCGGCTCGAGCACGATGAAGCGCGTCTGCGTGCCGTCGCCCTGCAGCAATCCGTCTGGATCGGATAGACTCGCGCCTCGCTCGAACAACAGGCGGACGCAATCCTGACGGGGGAAGATACCGCAGACGTAGCCGGCTTCGGGATCGCGATAGCCGATACCGTTCCAGCCCGGATACGCACGTTCGACGAAGTCAGGGTGCCGCGACTTGATGAGCGTGCGGACACGCTCCGCGAGATCGCGTACCTCCGCCGGGAACGGCGCCAGGATCTCTGCGACCGACGTCCCTTTCGCAGTCTGCCGTTTGCTCATTTTCCAGGACCCGCGATCGTTCGCGACATCGTCACGATCGTATCACCGAACTCGGAGTTGTCATCGTTCGCGGCGTTGCCCGCCGCGTGAATGACGACCGATCCGCCCCGCGTGGGCGGCGTCCAGTGCAGCGTCCAGCGCAGGGCGCCGGGCTCAATCGGCTCGGTGCCGGTGGCGACGTGGTGCGCATAGGCGATGTTGTTGTGAATCGTCACGCGGGTCCGGCCTTCCTCGCCCGCGAGGCTGCCCGCCTGCACGCCGTCGGTGAAGCGGATCGCCAGCTGGAATCCGCCGCGACGCAGCCCGGCCGCGCGAAGAACGACGTCGAGTCGATAGGTCTGGTCCGCCTGCCAGCGCTCGGGCAGGCCATCGACCTCGAGACTCGCCTCGGCCGCGCCGGGCGGACCGCGATGACAGGCGCCGCACGTCGGCTCGCCGAAGCCCCCCGTGTGCGCGGGCTCCGGACCCTCGAGGCTCGGCCTCGCCCCCGCGACGAGCGGAAGGACGAGGCCGAGAAGAGGCAATACGAACAGCGCGACACGCGACCGTGCCGCGCGCGCACGCGTCACGAACCGATCCGTGCTCGTCCGATGTTGTTCGTGTCCGTGCCGAACCAGATCGCTTGGGTCGGCGCGTGGTAGACCATGTGCCGGACCGTATTGCGCTCGCCCGAGATCTCCGTCATGCCGAAGAACTCCTCCGTCGCGGGGTTGAACCCGACCAGCCGGTTCGGCGCGATGCCCGTCTCGAAGAACCAGATCCGGCCGCGTCCATCGAGCGCCATCGCATATGGCCGCGACTGCGCGCCCGCCGGCGCCGGCCACTCCTTGTACTGTCCCGTCTTCGGATCGAAGCGGCCAAGGTATCCGGCTGCGTAATCGACGTACCAGATTCCGCCGTCCCCCGTGATCGCAATGCGCCGTGGGCGGGCCTCGCTTCGGGGGATCTCGTACTCTGTCAGCGCCAACGTCGCTGGATCGACCGATGCGAGCTTGTTCGTTCCGAAGAGCACGATCCACGGTCGGCCGCTCGCGTCCATCTCGATTCCGTACGGCCTCGCGCCCGCCGTCGGCACGCGGACCAGGTCCACCTTGCCCGTCGACTTGGCCAGTCGCCCGACGAAGTTCCCGCCCTGCACGGTAAACCAGATGTTGCCTTTTCCGTCGAACACGAGCGTATGTGGATCACCGGCTTCCGCGTCCGGCATCGGGAAGATCTTCGCCTCGCCGGTCTCCGGATCGAGGCGCCCGATGCGCGCGTTGCGGTTGCCCGCATACCAGACCGCGCCATCCGTATCGACGATCAGATTGTGCGGGTTCGTGCCGTCCTCGATCTCGTAGCGCTTGAACTCACCGCTCGACGGATCCAGGTACGCGATGTAGTTCCCCGCCTGGCCGACAAACCACACGCGGTTCTGGCCGTCGACGTAGGGATCGCGTGGCCGGCCCTGGTAGGGTACTGGCCATTCCTTGATGTCGATCGATTGGGCCTGGAGGTCGGCGCCGACGAGTGCGGCGAGCGCGAATGTGGTCAGGAACGGCTTGAACCGCATGAGGCCCTCCGCGCGTCGGGTTGGTTGACCGCACAGCCGGTCCGGCCGCGCGCCCGGGAACAACGGGGAGACGCGGGCCGGACCGGTTCCGTTGGCTGGTGGGGGGAGGTACCAGCCCGCGCGGTAGCGGGTTCCACCGCACCGCGCCGACGTCAGGCTTCCTGCGAAGGCCTCGCTCCGCGAGGCGGGGCGCCGCGCATGCCGGGTGGCTCGGGCGGCGTGACGATGCCGAACGCGGCCGGCCCGCGGACGCGGGCCGCGTCCTTTTCGCGCTTGTGCTCGTACATCAGGGCGTCGGCCCGCGCGAGCAGGTCGGCGACCGTCGCAGGCGTGCGCGAGTCGTACCGCGCGATGCCCAGGCTCAGCGTGATCTCGTAGCCGCGGCGCGCGCGCGCATTCCGCTCGGCCAGCGATTCACGAAGCCGCCTGGCCAGCAGGTCGCCACTGACGTCCGCCGTCTCCAACGCGAGAATCGCGAACTCGTCGCCGCCGATCCGCGCGATAATGTCCGAATCGCGAAATACGCCGCGAATCACACGCGCAGCCTCGCCCAACGCACGGTCGCCCTCGTTATGGCCGAAGCGATCGTTGATTTCTTTGAAATCGTCGAGATCCGCGAACAGCAGCAACACGCTGCGACCCGTCCGCTCCGCCAGCTTCAGGTGCTGTTCGGCGAGCGTCAGGAAACCACGTCGGTTGTACAGCCCCGTCAGATCATCGACCAGCGACTGTTGCCGGATGTGCTCCTCACGCCGTCTCCGTTCGGTGTTGTCGTGCAAGTACAGCGACAACCCTTCCGGCGACGGATACGCGTGCGCCTCCACCCAGCGGTCGATCAGCAGCCGGCCCACGCCGGGCTCGCCGGTCTCATGCTGATGAATCGAGACGCGCAGCTGCTTGTGTGACGCCTCGCGCGGTTCGTCGTCAGGGAACAATGCCGCCGCGGCATCCGCCAGCATGCGCTCCGCCTGCCGATTCACGTACGACACGCGACCGTCCGTCGTGAACGACACGAACCCGTCGGCCAGGTTCTCGAGCATCCGGCCGAGCCGGGCGCGTTCGCCCTCCACACGCTCGAGCGCACCCACACGTGCCCGCTCTCGTTCCAGCAGCCGACGCATCACGACCCACACGGCTGCAGCACTCCCTACTGCCGCAAGGATCACGGCCGCCAGCATGGCGACATCGCCGTTCATTCGACCTCTGGGATCCGCTCGTTCAGCGCCTGGAGATGGGAGCGTCGCCGGCACTCAGGCCGAAGCGGGCAAGTCGGGAGAGTCGTTCCAAGAACCGGCCATCGGGATCATCGACCGGGAGCACGCGGTTGCAGCCCTCACAAACCACGTGCCGGAGCCGGTGCCAGCCCGGTCGGCTGGCTGCCACACGGCTCCGCTCGACGATCACGTCGGGGGGAAGCTCTCGGCAATTTGGACAGAGCATAGCTGCTCGCGCTCGAGAACAGACTCGCGACGCCGCCTCACGTCGCGCCAACGAGAACCCTTCCTCCGTCAAGTTCAGTGCCGTCCCAAAGGCACGGATCGGATCCTATAAGTCCCATTCCAGTAACGGCTTGCCATTACGGCCGCGGGACCCGTAGGCTACCCTGTCACGGCGATTGTCGCAAGCGCGCAACGAATCCGGCACGGGTCCGCAAGGTTTGCGGCTCGGTCCGTCCCATCGAGCAATATGGTGCTTGCGCAAGTTCCTGCGGAGGTGAAGAATTTTCCGCCTTAGCCTTAAGGCAGAGCGCAGGTTACGGCGTTAGCCGAGCGACCGACGCCCGATGCGGCGCCCGCAGCACGAGAAGTGCAGGGAAGCTCAGGGGGCTCGGGGAGCACTCCCCGTTCTCATCCCAGGAGATCAACCTGGTTTCCGCGATTGCGCGGGTGACCTT
>JBFJPA010000355.1:0-5381 GCA_041617355.1 Longimicrobiales bacterium | reverse complement strand
GCAGCTCGCCGATCGCCGCGCGCACGGCCGCGTCGATCTCCGCTTCACGAATCGCGTCGTCCGTCGCCGTCGGCCGTGGCGATGACGCGGACAACAGCGGCTCGGCTTCGCGTTTGACGCGCTGGTGGCGAAGGTGGTTGAGTGCGCGGTTGCGGGTGGAGCGGAGCAGGTAGCCGGCGAGGGAAGTATCGATCTGCAGGTCGTCGCGGCGCCGCCAGAGCGCGACCATCACGTCCTGCGCGACCTCCTCGGCGACGGCGCGGTCTCGCAGCATCGACTCCGCCAGACCGACCAGCCGGCCGTAATAGGACCGGAAGATGACGTCGAACGCTTCCTGACTGCCGCCACGGAGCCGGTCGATGAGTTCGGAATCGCTCAAAGGGTGCCGGCGCTTCACGGAGGGTCGCGGATCGGCGGTCGAGCGGCCAACTTACCCGTGCCCTTCAGTCCGAGCAAACCGGCTGTAAGGGGATCCCGAGCCTCGCGTGTCCTGAGGGTATGACGAGAGATCCGAACGACGCGCCGCCACCTGAGTCGCCCGACGAAAACTGGGCGATCGTGGCGAAATACCTGGCCGGTGAGGCCGGCCCGGACGAGGAGCGGCGCGCCCGGGCGTGGCTTGCCGGCGAGGCCGGCCGGACCGAAGCGGTGGATGCACTCGACCGCCAGCTGGCGAACCTTGCCCACCCCGCGCCCGACGTCGACGTCGAGGCCGCGCTGCGTGCCGTCCGGGAGAGGCTGGATACACCCGACGTGCGGCCGATCGAGACGGCCAGAACCGCTCGGGAACGGCAGCCGCCGCGCCCGCGTATCACACTCCTCCGCATCGCCGCGGGACTGGCGGTCGCCGTCGGTGCCGCAGCCCTCTGGTGGAGCTTGCGCAGCGCGGAGACCGGAGGTGGGGTCCAGCTCGCGGCGTCGAGGTTCGAGACGGCGACCGGCGAAGTCGATACACTCCGCCTTCCGGATGGCACGCAAGTCGTCCTGGGACCGGCGAGCCGGCTGGACCTGGCTGCCGGTTACGGTGCGGACACGCGCGACCTGACGCTCAACGGGTTGGCGACGTTCGACGTCATTCACGACGAAGCAAGGCCGTTCTACGTCCGCGCGAACGGCGCCTTGATCGAGGACCTCGGAACCCGTTTCGCCGTACGAACGGAACAGGATGGCGAAGTCAGCGTCGCGGTGACGGAGGGGCGGGTTGCGTTGCGCGGCGAAATGGCGCCGGCCCAAGCGGCGATCGTCCTCGACGTGGGCGATCGCGCGGCGTTCGTGGCAGGCGGCTCGCCGCGCGTCGAACGGGGGGTCTCGTTGGACGGTGATCTGGCCTGGCTGGAACGGCGCCTCGTGTTCGAAGACGAGCCGCTCGCGCGCGTCGCCGACGCGCTGCGCCGCTGGCATGGAGTCGAGATGCAGTTCGAAGAAGCCAGTCTTTCCGAGCGCAGGTTGACAGCGACGTTCGAGGACGAGCCGGTCGAGCGAATCCTGGACGTCATCGGCCTCGCGCTCGGTGCACAGCTCGAGCGTCGCGGCGACAGCGTGTTCGTGCGAACCGTGGGCGCGCGATGACGCCGCGGTCGCGTGGGCGGCGCGCCAGCGTAATGCTGGCGCTGGCAACCGTCGTATCGTTGCCGGTCGCAGTCGGCGCACAGGAACGCTGCGAGCCGATCGCCGCCGCAACGCAGCGCTGGTCGCCGCCGCTGGACCGGCACGTCTCCGTGCACGTTCGCCAGGTCACGGTCGGCGAGGCGTTGAAACGCATCGCGACGGAAGCAGGCGTCCGGCTTTCGTACAGCGAGGACCTGCTGCCGCGCGAGCGGCGCTCGTGCCTCGCATTCGACGACATCGCGGCGGGCGATGCCCTGGCCGCACTGCTTCGGCCGCTAGGACTCGAGCCCGTGGTTGCCGGCGAGGACCACGTGGTACTCACGCCGCGCAAAGTGGAGCCGGTGCGGCCGCTCGCGCCGTTCGTGCCGCCGCCCCCGATCTTCGAGCTGGACCCCGTGACCGTGACGGCGCGGCGCGAAGATCAGTCCCGTGTGCCTGCCGGGATCAATTCCGTCGTCATCGATCGGTCCGCACTCGGTGCGGGCTGGACAGGCTCTCTCGCGGACGCGCTGAACGCCGCGGTCCCGGGGTTTCTGGTATGGAGCGATCCCTCGTCCCCGGTCGCTCGGTATGCGTCGCTGCGCGGCGCGAGCTCGTTCGGCATGAGCGCGCCGAAGGTCTACATTGATGGCATCGCGGTGGCGAATCCGCTGCTCATGGCGCGCCTCGCGCCGGAGACGATCGACCGCATCGAGGTCATCCGCGGGCCTCAGGGGGCAGCCCTGTACGGCGCGGACGCGATCGCCGGTGTCGTCAACATCACGACGCGGCGTGACATCAGCGGTTCGCTGCAGGCGCTCGTGAACAGCCGCGTGGGGATGGCGTCGAGCGACTACGCGGAGGACCCTGCGTTTGCGCAAGACCACGCCATCAGTCTCGGCGTGGGGTCGAACACGACATCCGCCTTGTTGAACCTCTCAGTCGGCTCGACCGGTGCCGTCGTGCCGGGCACATCCGCACGTCATTTCGGCATGGACGGAACCGGCCGCTGGGTGGGCGAACACACGCTGTTGACGACGACGTTGCGGCTTCGCTCGGAGCGAACGGCGGATGTCGTAAGCCCGCTGCTGACGCCGGTGCCATCGGCTCCGTTCGGCACGCACGGCCACGGCGCCGCGAGCAACGTCTCGGTTCCGCTCGGCGAGCCGGAGACGACCTCGCTGCTGCAGTACACGGCCGGTGCGCGAGCCTCCTTCACGCCGAGCGACATCTGGACGCACGACATCGTCCTCGGCGTCGACGGCTACTCCATTGAGGGTGGTCTGCCCGGGTCCGGCGTGAACCCGGCCGAGGTTGCGGCGATCCGGGCGGCCGGCGCGAGCGGGCTGCGGGGCACCGCGAGTATCGCGTCGACGGCATCGTTCCAGATGGATGGCGGTGCCAACGGCTCCTTGACGCTCGCGCTCGACCACTCGCGGCTCACGCTGCGGGGTGCGGACCCGTCCGCGCTGGCGCATGCGCTGGGCGGGACGCTCGTCGCGGGGCCGGTCTCCCCGTCGGTCATCGCCAGCACGCTGTCCTCGACCGGCGCGAGCGCTCGCCTCGACGTCCAGCCATTCGAACAACTCGCCGTCACGGGCGGGCTGCGTCTCGAGCGCGCGACCAACACCACGGGATTCGCCAGCCACGTGTTGCTGCCCATGCTGGGTGCCACCTGGCAGGCGACCGACGGCTTCGTCGAGACTCGCCTGCGGGCCGCGTACGGAAAAGGCATTCGCTGGCCGTTCACGCCGCCGTTGGGCCGCCAGTGGGGCCGCACGGTCTCGCTGCTCGGAGTCCCTGCGGAGCCGGAGCAGCAGGCAGGTACGGAGGCGGCCCTGGATGTCACCGTGGGCGGAACCGTACGTCTGGAGGTGACGCGGTTCGACCAGCGCGCGAGCGGACTCACACAACCGGTCGCGATTCAACCCCCGCGCACGTTCGAGCGATCGCTCCACGAGTCGATGCGGTCTCCGCGCGGATCGTTCGGCGGCTACGCGCTGCAGCAGCTGGGCGCGATTCGGAACCGGGGCTGGGAAGCGCAGGCGTCGGTCGAGCGTAACCGGCTTTCCATCGGCGGCGCCATCTCCCTCGTGGACAGCCGCGTCTCGGCGTTGGCCGGAGCATACGACGCTGACCTGCGCATCGGCGATCGCATGCTCGGCGTGCCGAGTCGGATCGTCAGCGCGAACGCTTCGTGGACGACGCCGCGCTGGTCGATTTCGACGACGGCCGTCCGCGCCGGCGACTGGGTCGACTACGACTACCTGGCCCTCGCGCAGGAAACCTCGCCGATCGCCGGCGCCGCGCTGCGAGACTACTGGATCCCGTATTCCGGCAACACGCACATCAACCTGGTCGCGACGCGGGAGCTGAGGCCCGGCCTCGCCCTGTCGCTCGCCATCAACAATCTGCTCGACCGACAGATCGGTGAGCCCGACAACGTGAGCGTCGTCCCGGGCCGCACGCTTTCGCTGGCGATCCGCGCTACCTTCTGAGTCCCGCAATTCATTGGGGCGGCTGAACATCGGGAGCTAACGTCAAGGCTCGCCCCTGCGGTCCGTACGCCCGAGCACTGAAACCGCGACGCACAATCTCTCCGTATCCACTATTATTTCAGACTGAGCTGATCACGAATCCGCCCTCGACCCAGAGAGCATGAACCGAGTCGATACGCGCCGTGTTACGGGCGCCCTGTTCCTCCTGTTCGTGACGACGGCGTGCGCCGTCGGCGCACGGCAGGAGCAGCCTGCGCCACGGAATCTGTCCGCCGCGGAGTTCGAGGCGATCTACCAGGCCCGGATGGACAGCGCACGCATGCGCTTCACCGAAGCCGACGTACAGTTCGTCACAGGCATGATCGGACATCACGCGCAAGCCCTGCTCATGGCGCGCCTCGCGCCGACGCACGGCGCGAGCCCGACCCTGCAGACACTGGCCGCGCGCATCATCAACGCCCAACAGGACGAGATCGCGCTGATGGAGCAGTGGCTGCGTGATCGTGGGCAGGCCGTTCCGCAAGTGCACATCGAAGGCACCGAGCTGATGGTGCACGGTGCGGAGCACGCATTGCACATGCCCGGCATGCTCTCGTCCGAGCAGATCCGCGAGCTGGATCGGGCGCGAGGCTCCGATTTCGATCGGCTGTTCCTGACCTTCATGATCCAGCACCACAAGGGAGCCGTCACGATGGTTCACGACCTGTTCGCCCGCGACGGCGCCGGACAGGATGAAGCCGTGTTCAAGCTCGCCTCGGACATCCAGGTGGATCAGATCACCGAGATCGAGCGGATGGAGATCATGCTATCCGCCTTACCCGCACCGGGCCGAGCACGCTGATCACTTCGACGTCGGCGCGTCCGTCGCCGCCGTCGCCAACAAAGGAATCGGAATGAGATTGGTCCCGCCACCCCTTCGTATCGCGTCCGGTCCGGCGCTCGGCCGGCTCGCGCTGACCGCCGGCCTGGTGACCCTTGCCGCGTGCGCATCCTCGACGACGCCGGCAAACACACCCGCGCCGGCGCGTCCGATGGCCGTCGCGCCGCCCAGCCCGGATCCACGCATCGGGCTCGGTGCCGGCCTCATGGACGCGGAAGAGGCCGTCTGGAACCTGCGTGTCCTGGCGAAAGTGCAGCCTCCGCCCGAGTTCATCGGTGTGACGAATTCCGATCTGGCGTTCACGGGTAACTACGCGATCCAGGGCAACTACAACGGTTTCCAGGTCTGGGACATCTCGGATCCGCGCCAGCCGACGCTCGTGACGGGTTACGTGTGTCCGGCATCGCAGAGCGATG
>JBFJPA010000354.1:0-5407 GCA_041617355.1 Longimicrobiales bacterium | reverse complement strand
CAGGTTCATCGCCAGAACGACGACGTTCGCGTCTACACCCGCAAGCTGAACGACGTGACCGCGTCGGTGCCCGAGGTCGTCGAGGCCGCTCTCGCGCTACCCGTCCGCGAGGCCGTGCTCGATGGTGAGACCCTCGCCTTCCGGGAGGACGGTGCGCCACACCCCTTCCAGCTGACCATGCGCCGGTTCGGCCGACGCCTCGACGTGGCGAGCCTGCGTCGCGATTTGCCGCTCACGCCCTTCTTCTTCGATGTTCTGTACGTCGATGGCGAGACCCTCATCGACCAGCCCGCGCGCAACCGATTCGATGCGCTCGACGCCGCCGCGCCCGGCCTGGTCGTACCGCGTCTGATTACCGATGACGCGACGCGCGCCGAAGCGTTTCTCGCGGAAGCCCGGGCAGCCGGCCACGAAGGGATCATGGCGAAACGCCTCGACTCGACCTACGAGGCCGGGCGCCGCGGCGGCGCCTGGCTCAAGATCAAGCCCATTCACACGCTCGACCTCGTCATCCTCGCCGCCGAGTGGGGACATGGCCGCCGCAAAGGCTGGCTCAGCAACTTGCACCTCGGCGCCCGTGACGCGCAGAGTGGCGGCTTCGTAATGCTCGGCAAGACCTTCAAGGGCCTGACGGACGACATGCTGACCTGGCAGACGCGCGCGCTGCTCGAGCGCGAGGTGCGCCGCGACGACTGGACGGTATACGTCCGTCCCGAAATCGTCGCCGAAATCGCCTTCAACGAGATTCAGACCAGCCCCCGCTACCCCGGCGGTCTGGCGCTCCGCTTCGCCCGGGTCAAGGCCTATCGGCCGGACAAGAACCCCGCCGAGGCCGACACGATCGAAACGGTTCGCGCGCTGCACGCGTCCATGGTGGGTGTCGACTGAGTCGGCGCAACGCGTCGTGTACGAAATGGCGTACCCGCTCCGACGGCGGCCCGCCATCTGTTGCGTTACGCGGCTCACGTACCCATGATCAGGGTTGTCCCGGATCAACTCGTGCCGACCCAGGCCTTCTCCTCGGAGGACGAGGGCACCACATGCCGTGCATCCGATGACTGATCGGAAAGACGCCGTCACCCGGGCCCTCGTCGACGCCGCGGCGGGCGACCAGGACGCCGCCGCGCACCTCTGGGACCTGACCTACGAGGAGTTGCGCCGCATCGCCCAGCGCTACCTGTACCGGGAGCGCGATGACCACACGCTGTCGGCCACGGCGCTCGTGCACGAGGCGTATCTGCGGCTCGTCGACCAGACGCGCATCGAGTTCAAGGACCGCGCCCACTTCTTCGCCGTCGCCTCGAAGGTCTGCCGCCGCATCCTGGTCGATTACGCACGCCGCCGCTCGGCGGAGAAGCGAGGCGGCGAACGGGTCAAGGTCACGCTCGACGATGCGTCGGCCGTGATCGACTCGCAGTCTGACGAGGTCGTCGCGCTGAACGAAGCCCTGGACCGTCTCACCGCGCTCAACGAGCGTCTGGGCAAGGTGGTCGAGATGCGTTACTTCGGCGGACTCTCCGAGGAAGAGACGGCCGAAGTGCTGGGCGTGACCACGCGCACGGTCCGCCGCGACTGGGTCAAGGCCAAGGGCTTCCTCTACGACGCGCTCTACGGAGGCTCGCCGCCGCCCGACACCAACCCATGATCACGCCGAGCCCGGAACGCTGGGCACGGATCGAAGCCGCGCTGGACGCGGTGTTGGACCGGCTCGACGAGCCGCGGGAGGCCGTGCTCGCCGAGCTGTGCGGCGATGACGTCGAGCTGCGCCGCGAGGTCGAGCGGTTGCTCCGCTCCATCGACGCGTCCGATCAGGAGTTCGAGCGGCCGCCGACGGAGATCGTCGAGGCCGCGGCTGCGGTCACCACCCGCGAACAGCTTCAGCCTGGCGACATCGTCGGCCACTACCGTGTTGTCGAGTTGATCGGCCGAGGCGGCATGGGCGCCGTCTACCTGGCCGAGCGGGCCGATGGCTCATTCGACCGCCAGGTCGCGCTCAAGGTCGTGAAGCGCGGCATGGACACCGACGAGATTCTGCGCCGGTTCCAACGGGAGCGGCAGATCCTCGCCCGTCTCGAGCACCCCAACATCGCCGGCCTGCTCGATGGCGGGGTCACCGATGACGGCCTGCCATATTTCGTCATGGAATTGGCGCACGGCCAGCCCATCGACGTGTGGTGTGACGAACAGCGCCTCGCCGTCGCCGACCGCATCCGCCTCTTCCTTCCCGTTTGCGATGCCGTGCGCCTCGCGCATCGCAACCTGATCGTTCATCGCGACCTCAAGCCGGGCAACATCCTGGTCGTGGACGGCGAGCCGAAGCTGCTCGACTTCGGCATCGCGAAGATGTTGAGCGCCGACGAAGACGAGTCACAGGCGACGCGGCTGCAGGAGCGGCGTCTCACGCCCGAATACGCCGCGCCGGAACAGGTCAGGAACGAACCGACCACGACGGCGACCGACGTCTATTCGCTCGGCGTCGTGCTCTACGAGCTGCTCACGGGCCGGCCGCCTTATCGCGTGCAGGGCAGCCTGGCGGAGATCGAGCGTGTGGTCTGTACGGTCGAACCGCGCTCGCCTTCCAGCATCGCCGCGCGTGACGAGATCCGCGGCAAGTCGGGAGAGACGACGCTGGACATCGCGGCGCGCCGCAGCACGCGGCCGGAGGCGTTGCAGGCCGCACTCGCCGGCGACCTCGACGCCATCGTCACGAAAGCGCTCGCGAAGGAGCCCGAGCGCCGCTACCCGTCCGTCGAAGCGTTCGCCGAAGACCTGCGGCGACATCTCGATGGACATCCGGTCGAGGCTCGCCCTGCCTCGCGCTGGTACAAACTCGACAAGTTCATCCGGCGCAACCGTACGGCGGTCGGGCTGGCGACGGCGGCTGCCCTCGCGCTCATCACCGGATCGGGCCTCGCGTTGTGGCAGGCGAGCCGGGCGGAGGCGGAGAGCCTGCGTCGGCAGGCCGAGGCGGAGCGGGCGACGGCGGCGAGGGATTACTTGATCGGGCTCTTTCGCGATCTGAATCCCGATCGGCTGCAAGGACAGCGCACGTTCTCACTCGATGATCTAATCCGTCTCGGCGTGCGCAATCTCGAGCCGCTCGGCGACCAGCCCGAACTGCAGGCGAGCGTGATGAATGCAGTCGGAGAGGTCGTTTTCAATCTCGGCGACGACGTTCGGGCAGACTCCCTGTTCCGCAGGGCGCACGCGATTCTCGAGCCCGCCGGTGACCATCCCGACCTGGCGGAAAGCAAGATGGGGCTCGGCGAGATCGATCGTCGTGCAGACAGGTTCGAGCAAGCCGAGCGTTGGTTGCGCGGCGCGCTAGTCATCCGAGAGAAGTCGTTATCGCCCGACGACCCTCGCATCGCGGAGAGCATCGCGGAGCTCGCATTCGCGCTTTACAACATCGGTTCGCCGGCGAGCCTGGCAGAGTCGGACAGCCTCTATCAGCGGGTGCTCGGTTTTCGTGGGCGCGTGTCTGCCGAAACGCGTGCTGCCGCACTCGAAGGGCGTGCCGATATCCGGCTCGCGCAGGATCGGCACGAGGAGGCGCGGCAGCTTTATGCAGAAAGCCTCGAGGTGTGGGAGGCGGCGGTCGGCCCCGATCACCCGAGTTACGGTCGGTGCCTGTGGGGGCTGGCAAGCACGCTCTCGGCCCTTGGCCGTGACCGCGAAGCGGAGTCGAATTACCGCAATGCCCGACGCATCATGGTCACCACCTACGGTGCAGAGCACCGGGACGTGGTGTGGGCGGAGTTCTTTCTCGGGCGCCAGCTCGCGCGAATGCAGCGCGCTGCGGATGCGGCGCCCTTTCTGAAGCGCGCGGGCGAGGTTTCAGAACGCGTGAACCCGCCGGGATACCGCTACACCGGCCTCTCTTGGCATTGGTTTGGTCTGACGCAGGTCGCGCTCGCACAGACCCGCGCAGCTGAGGCTGCGTTCAAGCGCGCGTTACTGGCTCATGAATCCGGAACTCCGGAGACAGTCGCGGACAACCGCCTGAGGGCAGCGGATACACGGCGCAGTCTGGCCGAACTGTTGGCGACAGAACGACGGATCGGCGAGGCCATTGAGTACCTTCGATCCGCGTACCTCACGCTGATTGCTGCGCACCCGGACGACGCGCCGTTAGTCGCCAAGAGGCTCGCGGAGATGTTCGAGCGAACTGGACAGGCAGACTCCGTAGCGGCATATCGAACACGTGCCGCACAGGCGCACAACTCCGCTGACAGCGCCGCGGTCACGCCGCGGGCGCAAGAGCCGCGTTAACGCTGTACGCTCACGCCAACCGTGAGCTCGCCCCACGTCAGACGGTTGCCATCCTGAGTCCTCGTTTGGCCCTGCGTGTCCGTGATCTTGAACTCCGACGGAAACAGGGTCGTGCCACGAAACTGCAACAACGCGCGGACGCCTGACGATCCGAGCGGCACGGTCACATGTGCGCCGTAGGCGGCCAGCACGTCGGTTCGCCCGTCGACGACGAAGATCGGTAACTCGCCTGCGGGCGTGCTCGGATCGGCATCCCCCGTATATTGAATCCCGACGCCCACGAATGGTCGCACGTACTCGCCGACGCTCGAACCGCCCTCGCCGCTGCGGAAGAACGCGAGCGGAAACAGTTCCACGACCCCCTGCCATGCGTTGCCGCGCGTCAACCGATTCGACGGCTGGCTCGCTGCCTGCGATTCCGGCCACGGATAGTCGTTATTGATGAAGGCGGCCGAAACACCGACAGCCTCCCAGCTAAAGCCGGCCCGGTAGTGCGTCAGAAAGGCATCGGAATCCACGCAGAACTCATCCGAGCCGTAAACCGCCGAGCCCGTCGAGAGGAAGAAATCGCCCTGTGCGGCGACGGGAATCGCCATTGTCGCGAATGCAAGCGCGATGAGTGACGCGGCCAGTGAGCTGCTCCTCGGAATGTCGGACCGATTCATCGCCTGCCTCCTCCGCGAATGAGCCACACGTTGTTCCACGACGATATCGATCGAAACCGATGACGGAAAGCGCGACGATGAATGAACGGTCGGCGTCGTCGCGAAAGGACGATGTGGTCCCGCCATCGATTCGCCGCGCTCGTCTGCTTCGGGACCGGGGCCGGGCCGGCACCTCGAGGATTCCGCCGGGGTGGGCGGGGGTCGGAGGTGTTCCGGATGGCTTCGTGCATCTGCTACGATCGAGGTAGGACAGAGCGCAAGCAGCGAAAGGGTGCCTGACCCGGTCCCGACCGGTCCCGGCCGACAGCGCGGACGCCGTCGGCCTTCTAACTGGCTCTCAGCGGCTGGCCGCCGAGCACAGCTCGAGCAGCCTCGGGCCGTGCGGCGCGCCGAGAACCCGCAGCGCCAGGGTCGTTTGATCGCCGGCGCTCGTTCCCGCCGGCATGCCAAGCCACACCACGTCGTGCGTG
>JBFJPA010000353.1:0-5426 GCA_041617355.1 Longimicrobiales bacterium | reverse complement strand
GGCTGGCGGCGCTGCCGCCGTCGGTGCTGCGTTGGGCGCTCCTGCTGGTGACGTTGCCGGTGCTGCTCTGGGCGGGCCGTTCGTTCTACCGCGGGGCGTGGAGCGGCGCGCGACACGGCACGGCGGACATGAACACGCTGATCGCGCTCGGCACGGGGGCGGCGTTCGCCTACAGCGTGGTCGCCACTCTGGCGCCCGCCGTCTTCGAAGCGGCGGGCCTGCCGGCGGATGTCTACTACGAGGCGGTGTCGTTCATCATCGCGCTCGTGCTGTTGGGCAAGATGCTGGAGGCGCGCGCGAAGCAGCGGACGTCGGACGCGATCCGCGCACTGGGGGAGCTGCAACCGGACCGTGCGCGTCGGATCGTGGCTGGCGAAGAGCAGGATGTCGCGGTCGCGGACCTCGCCGTGGGCGATGTCGTGTTGGTCCGGCCGGGCGAGCGGGTCCCGGTGGATGGTCGGCTGGTGAGCGGTCGCAGCGCCGTCGATGAGAGCATGCTGACGGGGGAGTCGATTCCGGTGGAGAAGGGTCCGGGCGACGAAGTCGTGGGCGGCACATTGAACGGGTCGGGCGCGTTCCAGTTCGAAGCGACGCGAGTGGGCCGGGACACGGCTCTGGCGCGCATCGTCCGCATGGTGCAGGACGCGCAGGCATCGAAGCCGCCGATCCAGCGGTTGGCCGACCGCATCGCGGGCGTGTTCGTTCCGGTGGTTCTCGGGATCGGCGTCGTCTCGTTCATCGTCTGGTTCGTGGCCGGACCACCGCCCGCCGCGTTGTACGGCCTGATCGCGCTGGTGACGGTGTTGATCATCGCGTGCCCGTGCGCGATGGGATTGGCGACGCCGACCGCGGTGATGGTTGGTACGGGCGCGGCCGCTCGGCGGGGCGTGTTGTTCCGTGGCGGTGCGGCGCTCGAGGCGCTGCGCAACGTGGGCATCGTGTTGCTGGACAAGACCGGCACGATCACGGAGGGCCGGCCGGAGGTTCTCGACGTCGAGACCGTGGCGGGCGAGTCGGACGATGCCGTGCTCGCGCTCGCCGCGGCGATCGAGCGCGGCTCGGAGCATCCGCTGGCGGACGCGATCGTGAGAGCCGCGAAACAACGGGGTGGCTCGCTCGCCGAGCCGACCGATTTCCTGTCCCACGGCGGCCGCGGCGTGGAAGGCACGGTGAGCGGGCGTTCCGTGCTGGTGGGCAGCGCGGCGTTCCTGCATGCGCGGGGTGTCGATACCGGCGTGTTGTCCGACGCGGCCGAACGTCACGCCACGAACGGCCGCACGCCCGTCTTCGTCGCGGCCGACGGTCAGGTGCTCGGCCTGCTCGCCGTCGCCGACCCGATCAAGACGGGCAGCCGGCAGGCGATCCAGCGACTGAAGGCGCAGGGCCTCGACGTCATCATGGTCACGGGCGACGTCGAAGCGACGGCGCGCGCGATCGCCGCGCAGGCGGGCATCGACACCGTCATCGCCGGCGTCCTGCCGTCGGCGAAGGCCGCGCTGGTCCGGCAGCTACGGGAGCGCGAAAGCAAGGCAGTCGCCATGGTCGGCGATGGCGTGAACGACGCTCCGGCGCTGGCGGCCGCCGATGTCGGCATCGCCATTGGCACGGGTGCGGACGTCGCCGTGGAAGCGGCCGATGTCTCGCTGGTCGGCGGCGGTCTGGATGGTGTCGTCACGGCGATCGGCATTTCGCGCGCGACCGTGCGCGCGATCCGGCAGAACCTGTTCTGGGCCTTCTTCTACAACGCGCTCGGCATCCCGATCGCCGCCGGCGCGCTGTACCCGCTGTGGGGCGTGCTGCTCTCGCCGGTCTTCGCGAGCGCAGCCATGGCCTTCAGCTCGGTGAGCGTCGTGTTGAACTCGCTGCGGCTCGGCCGCAGCAGACTCGTGACGAGGAGCGTCGCTGCATGAAGACGATTCAGTTGAAAGTCGAGGGGATGTCGTGCGGCCACTGTGTCAATGCCGTGACCGAGGCGCTGCTGGGCGTGGACGGCGTGAGCAACGCGGCCGTGGATCTCGCGGGTGGCCGCGCGCGCGTCGAATTCGATGAGGGGAAGGCCACCACGGCTCAGCTGGTGGGCGCCGTCATGGAGGAGGGCTACACGGCGGAAGAAGTCTGAGCCCGGCGATACGCCAGGCAGCTGTCGATCGGCCGGAAGGCGGGCCCCGTCAGGGGGGTCCGCCTTTGCCTTGCATGGCCCGCTCGAGATGGTCGCGCCGTGAACGACTGACGGGCAGCTCCGAACCGTCCGTCAGGACCACCACGGAGCGGTTGCGCCAGTCAGGGCGGAGCTCGCGCACCCGCGCCACGTTCACGATCGCGGATCGGTGAATCCGTACGAAACGGGACGGGTCGAGCTGGGACTCCAGCGTGCTCAGCGATTCGCGCACGAGGTGGGTGGTCGGACCGACGTGAATGCGCGCGTAATAATCGGCAGCCTCGATCCAGTCGATCTCATCGACGGGCTGAAAGAAGACCCGACCGCCCTCCTTGACCATGATGCGCGCGAGGCCGGCCTCGGCCTGCCGCCGCGGTTGGGAGGGCCCGGCCTCGTACTGAGCGAGCAGCGAGGTGAGCCGGTCGACGAGCTGGTCGTCGCGCTCGCGACGGACCTGCCGCTTCGCCCGCTCCATGACGGTGGCGAAGCGATCGTCCTCGAAGGGCTTGAGCAGGTAATCGAGCGCGCGCACCTCGAAGGCGCGGATCGCGAATTGGTCGTACGCGGTCACGAATACGATGACGGGCGCCGCATCCACACCGATCGCCTCGAGCACCTCGAACCCATCCAGCTCGGGCATCTGCACGTCGAGGAGGAGCAGGTCCGGCCGGAGCTCGCGGATGGCCTGGACCGCCGCGTGTCCGTTGCCGGCTTCGCCGGCGATCTCGATGTCGGGATCCGCCTCTAGCAGGCGCCGCATGCCGGCGCGCGCGACGGGCTCGTCATCCACGACGAGCGTACGGATGCGCTCAGCCACCGCGGATCTCGCGGGCAGGCAGCACGACAGTGACTTCGGCTCCGCCGTCGACGTGGTCGAGCAGCTCGAGCGAAGCAGCATCGCCGTAGAGGTATCGCAACCGGGCGCGCGTGTTGCGCAGGCCGATGCCATCACCGGCCCGCTCGCCGTGCGCCGCCAGGCCGGGGCCATCGTCACGAACTCGCACGCGCAGCGTGCCGTCGCGACGGTCCGCGCGGACCTGAATCGTGCCCGCGTCCGCGCGCCGGGAGATGCCGTGGCGGACCGCGTTTTCGACCAGCGGCTGCAGCAGCAAGTGCGGGACGGCGCTGGCGCGAGCGGCGGCGTCGGCCTCGATGAGGACGTGCAAACGGTCGCCGAAACGCACACGCTCGATGTCGAGGTACCGGCCGACGAGGTCCAGCTCGTCGCCGAGCGCGACTTCCTGCGCGGCCTCCTCGTCGAGGACCTGCCGCAGCAGCTCGGCCAGCCGGGCGAGCACGCGCACCGATGTCTGCGCATCCCCCTGTCGCACGAGCATTGCGACCGTGTTCAATGCATTGAACAGAAAATGCGGCTGCAGCTGCATGCGGAGCGCGCCCAGCCGCGACTCGACCAGCAACGCTTTCAGCTCCGCCGTCGCCTGCTCCCGCTCGCGCAGCTTGCGGTGGTAGTCGATGGCGAAGCCGACCGTGGCGATCATGCCGTAGAAGAGCACGCCGAACGGGACCCAGAGCAGGATCGACGCGAGTTGAAACTGCTGCGGGACGCCGGACTCGCTGAAGCCGGCGAGGGCGTAAAGTGTCACAGACGTCAGGCCGACGCCGAACCCGGCCAGCACGCCGAACGCGATGTGAGCCGCGATCGCGCGGCGCCGCGGCGGCGCGTCGATGGGATAGCGTCGTACGGCCGCGAAAATGGCGGGCGTGACCAGTGCCCAGAAGTACCAGATCAGGCCTTCGGTAAGGATGGCGGCGCGCGGCGGCACGTCGCGGTGCACGATCAGGACGAGCGCGCTGAACGTGGCGGGAATCGTCACGAACAACGCGGCAAGGCCCATGGCCCGGAGCGGCCGGGGACGCGAAGCCGGAGTCTCCATGGTGCCAATGTCGCGTGCGTGCCGAGCGGGCGAAACCTCCTTGCAGCCTGCGCACCGCCGCACCCGTGAAGCCGGCGCCCGCTGCAGCGAACAGCGAGCTGGCCAGGTCTCGGCCCGCAGCGTCACGTCCGCCCGTTCGCTGCACGGAACCGCCCGTTCGCCCGCGCCCTGTCGCCACAGGCTGCGCGAACGTTCTCCTCGCCGCCGCCCCGTGGCATCGTGAGGGTGCAGATCACGACACCGACAGGAGAGCGGACATGGATCGGGCAGGGTTCTGGATCCGGACGTGTATTGCACCGGTGCTGTTCATGAGCCTGGCACCGGGTCAGGTCACGGCACAGCACCAGCACGCTGCGTCGGGAGCGGACGTCATTGCGCCGGGTGACACACGGATCGACGCGACCCGGCTCGCCACGGGTGAATGGACGATGCGTTATCTGCGCGTGAAGGATGGGCAGGAGCGACAGATCGGCATGCTTCACTACTCGCTGGCCGCGGTCGAAGGCGAGGCCGGCACGCTGCGGCTGGTCATGCGCTTCGAGAATACCGGCGTCACGTCGGTCGACACCACGATCTTTGCTTCGCCACGGATGGAACCGATCACACACCGCGGGCACGCGGCCGTTCGGCGCATGAGCCTGAATTTCGACGGCACCCGTGTGACGGGCCGGATCGAGCCGGCTTCGGGCGAGGCCGAGACGGTGGACGCAACCCTGGCGATGCCGGTTTTCGACTCGGCCCTGATGGAGCAGCTCGTGGGCGCGTTGCCGCTGGCGCCGGGTCTGCACGCGCGACTGCCGATGTACGTGCACGAGCGTGGCGGCCTCGTCTGGTTGTCCGTGCACGTGACCGGCCGCGCCGAGGATGGGCAGTGGCAGGTCGACGCGGATCTGGCGGGTCAGGCGGCACGGCTGCTCGTGGATCCAACGACGCGGCGGCTGAGCACGGTCATCGCGAGCATGCCGGATGGCAGCGAGATGAGGGCGGTCCGATGAGCGTGACAACCGGAACCGCGACCCTTCGGTCGGCCGCTTCGCTCTTCGAGTTTCGGACGGTCTCGTTCGATGTGCCGGAGCGCGTCATCGACGAGATCCTGGACGCGGCCGCGGACGTGGCGGCGCACGCGAGCTGCCACGAGCCCGGCACGCGGCTGTTTTCCGTTCTGCAGGACCGGCAGACGCCGACGCGCTTCCTGATTGCAGCAGTCTTCGACGACGAGGCGGCCGAGCGAGCACACTCGATGTCCGCGCCCGCCCGCCGACTCGCGACATGCCTGTTGGCGTCCGGCGTCCGACCCGAGCCCGTCGGCTGGAGCGCCGTGGCCGGGATCTGATCGCGGCCGATCGGCACCGTAAGCGTCGGGCCGGGCAGCG
>JBFJPA010000352.1:0-5456 GCA_041617355.1 Longimicrobiales bacterium | reverse complement strand
TGCTGCAGCCGCACGGGTCGCTGAAGCAGGCGCAGGGCGTGGCGGCGCGGGCGTTCGGCGCGCGCAACACCTATTTCGTCACCAACGGCACGTCCACCGCCAACAAGATCGTGCTCCAGGCCCTGATCCGGCCGGGCGACATCGTGCTGGTCTCCCACGACTGCCACAAGTCGCACCACTACGCCGTCATCCTTGCGGGCGCGCAGCCGATCTACCTCGACGGCTATCCGCTCAACGAATACTCCATGTACGGCGCGATCCCGCTCTCGCGCATCAAGGAAGTGCTGCTGCAGCTGCGCGACGAGGACAAGCTCGATCGCGTCAAGATCCTGTTGCTCACGAACATCACGTTCGACGGCGTGACCTACGATCCGGAACGGATCATGGAAGAGGTCCTCGCCATCAAGCCGGACATGATCTTCGTCTGGGACGAGGCCTGGTTCGCGTACGGGCGCTTCGCGCCCACGCTGCGGCGCCGTACCGCAATGGCCGCGGCGAGCCGGATCCGTGAACGGCTGCGCAGCGAGGACTACCGGGCGAAGTACGCTGCATGGCGTGAGCAATTCGCGCCGGACACGGCGGACCCGCGGGCGTGGATCGATCGCCGGCTCCGGCCGGACCCTGACCAGGCCCGTGTCCGCGTCTATGCCACACATTCGACGCACAAGACGCTGACGTCGCTCCGCCAGGGCTCGATGATCCATGTCAGCGACGACGACTTCGACCGCAGCGTGCGCTCCGTGTTCAACGAAGCGTATATGACGCACACGTCGACCTCGCCGAACTACCAGATCCTGGCATCCCTCGACATCGGCCGACGTCAGGTCGAGCTCGAAGGGTACGAGATGGTGCAGCGCAGCATCGAGCTGGCCATGGTGCTGCGCGAGCGAATCCGGTCGGACTCGGTGCTGGAGCGGTACTTCCGCGTGCTCGGTCCGCGCGAGATGGTCCCCTCGCTGTACCGGCCGAGCGGACTGGAGGCCTATTTCGAGCCGGGCCGCGGCTGGGGCCGTATGGAGGAGGCGTGGCAAGCCGACGAATTCGTACTGGATCCGACCCGCATCACCGTACACGTGGGCCGGACCGGGTTGGATGGCGACACGTTCAAGGGCCTGCTCATGGACCGCTTCGACATCCAGGTGAACAAGACGTCGCGCAACACCGTCCTGTTCATGACGCACATCGGGATGACGCGTGGCACGGTGGCACATCTGGTCAAAGCGCTCACGCTGATCGCCGAAGAGTTGGATGACCGGCTCGAGCACATGGGCCCGGCAGCGCGCCGGCTCCACGAGGCAAGGGTGAAATCGCTGACGGAGGACCTGCCGCCGCTTCCCGATTTCAGCCGCTTCCACCGCGCGTTCCGGCCGGGCGGAACGCCCGAAGGCGATGTGCGCCGCGCCTTCTTCCTGGCCTACGATGATGCGCACTGCGATTACGTGCGGCTCGACCCGGCTCTGGCTGCCCGCGTCGAGACCGGCGAGGAGATCGTTTCGGCCTCATTCGTCACGCCGTACCCGCCAGGGTTCCCGATCCTCATGCCCGGCCAGGTCATCACGGCACAGATTCTGGCCTTTCTCGATGCACTCGATGTGAAGGAGATCCACGGCTACGACCCGGTGTTCGGGCTGCGCATCTTCCGGCCCGACGCCCTGATCACACCGACAACGGGTCCGTCCACGCGGCGACCCGCGACACGGACGGAAGGAGCTCGTACATGAAGACTACGAAGAAGAAAGCGGCACCAGCCAAGAAGAAGAAGGCGGAGAAGCCGGCCAAGGCGGCCAGCGTCAAGGGCGGCCGGACCACGGCGGTCGCGGCTCGCAACGGCAAGGTGCTGCGCGGTATCTCCGACATCCGGCGCTTCTTCATCCGCAACGAGACGCCGGTCTACTTCGTGAGCGCGACCAACTTCAATCTGATGGGCATCGATGAGTGGGTCCGGGATTTCCGGTTCATCAACTACATCGACTGCTTCGACGGGCAGCACCCGAACGTGTACGTGCCGCCGGAGATCCCGCACGAGCCGTTCACCTGCCTCGAGGACATCAACAACTATCTGCTGGCCCACCCGGATGTGAAGCGCTACATCGCGGCTCGCGGGAGCAGGGGGAAAGTCGTCTTTCTCTTCTTTGACGAGAAGACGGAGGAGCTGGCCGCGAAGCTGGGCCTGGAGGTCTGCTTCCCGACGACCGCCTTGCGGCGGGAAGTGGATGACAAGGTCTCGGCCACGCGTATCGCCGACGAGGCCGGCGTGTCATCCGTGCCGAACGTGCTGGCCCGCGTGGGCAGCTACAAGGAGCTGCGCAAAGCTGCCCGCAAGCTGGGTGACGACCTGGTGATCCAGACGCCGTTCGGCGATTCCGGCCACACGACGTTCTTCATTTCCACGGAGGACGATTGGAACGAGCATGCCGACGAGATCGTGGGCGATGGTGAGGTCAAGATCATGAAGCGAATCCGGTGCCGGGGCTCGGCACTGGAAGCGTGCGTGACGCGCCACGGCACGATCGTCGGCCCGCTCATGACGGAGCTGGTCGGGTTCCCCGAGCTGACGCCATACCGCGGCGGCTGGTGCGGCAACGAGGTCTTCGCGGATGCGTTCCCGCGAGAGGTGCGGCAGCGTGCCCGCGAACTGACGGTCGCATTCGGCGAGACGCTTCGGAAGCGCGGATATCGGGGCTACTTCGAGCTCGACTTCCTGACGGACCTGGATAACGGCGAGGTCTATCTCGGCGAGGTGAATCCGCGCATCACCGGCGCCAGCGCCATGACGAACCTCGCCGCATTCGCGCACGCCGACGCGCCATTGTTCCTCTTCCACCTGCTGGATTGGTTCGACGTCGAGTATGAGCTGGACGTGGCGGAGATCAACGCGCGCTGGGCCGCTCCGGAGAACATCGACAGCTGGGGCCAGCTCGTCATGAAGCACACGGAAGACACCACGGAGCTGATCACGTCGGCGCCCCGCACGGGTGTCTGGCGCATGGGTTCGGATGGCGTTCCGGTCTTCGATCACATGCAGACACACCGACGCACGGTCGACAACGAGCAGGAGGCGTTCTTCCTGCGCATCTCGAATGCGGGCGACTACAAGTACGAGGGCGCGGACCTGGGCATCCTGCTGACGCCCGGTCGCCTCATGACGGACGACCACAAGCTGAACGATCGTGCTCGCGCATGGGTGCTCGGCATGCGCGCGAAGTTCGAGAGCCGGCCGGCTGCGGCGAAGCCCGAGCCGGCCCTGGAGGTGGGCAACTTCAAGATCATGTAGCCTTGCATGCACAGAACGCTGCGGGCCATCCGCGCGGAACAGGCGGCGCCCCGACTGGACGAGCTGTTCCAGCGCGCCTGGCCCGAGTACCGCCGCTGGTACCTGCGTGACGGCGAGTCGGCCCGGCCTTCGGGTGAGGAGTGCCGGGCCGCGTTGCGCCGCTACATGCCGGCGCTGGTGCCGACGTGGGAGCGTGTGGTCGATGATGTCGGCGGTGACGAACTGGCCGCGCGTTTCCTGAGCCTGTGGTGTCCCCGTCCGTTCATGACCGGCTGCTCACAGGCGGCATGGACGCGGACGGGCAGCCCGTTCCTCGTTCGCAACTACGACTACCATCCGGCCCTCTGGGACGCCGTACTGCTCTGGACCGTGTGGAACGGGCGGCGTGTCATCGCAATGGCGGACTGTCTGTGGGGCGTGCTCGATGGGATGAACGACGCCGGCCTCGTCGTCGCCCTCTCGTTCGGTGGCCGGCGCGTGGTCGGCAACGGGTTCGGCCTTCCCATCATCCTTCGCTACGTCCTCGAATTCTGCACGACGACGGCCGAGGCCACGGAGGTTCTCTGCAATGTGCCCAGCCACATGGCGTACAACGTGACGGTCCTCGATGCCGGCGGGGATGCGCGCACCGTACGGGTCGGACCCGACCGCGTCGCGGAGGTGCTCGTGCAGCCGCATTCGACGAACCACCAGGGCATTCCCGATTGGGAGGAATACGCGCGAGCGACCCGCACGCTGGAGCGCGATGCGCTGCTGGCTGAACGCCTCGCCGACCCGGCCGAGACGGCCGATCGGTTCATCGATCGCTTCCTCGAGCCGCCGCTGCTCGTGCGTGAGTTCGTCTGGGGCTGGGGCACGCTGTACACCACCGTGTACCGGCCGGCAGAGGGACGCGTCGAACTGCTCTGGCCGGCGCAGTCACTGACCTGCTCGATCGCCGACTTCCGCGAGTCCGAGATCGAGCTCCACTTCCCGATGCAATGAGCACGACCCGCCCCGGAGCCCTCGAGCGGCCACAGCTGCGGCGCAGCTTGAGCGCCTTCGGCCTGTTCGCGCTGGCGTTCGGCTCGATGATCGGCGTCGGCTGGGTGACGGCCCTGGGCAGCTGGCTGACGAACGCGGGGCCCGGCGGCGCGATCCTCGCCTTTCTCGCCGGCGGCGCGGTCATCCTGTGCATCGGCCTGTGTTACGCCGAGATCACGCCCATGCTGCCGCTGGCGGGCGGCGAGGTGGCCTATGCCTACAAGGCGTTCGGCACGGGCAAAGCCTTCATCGTGGGCTGGTTTCTCGCGTTCGGCTACATCTCCGTTTCGGCGTTCGAGGCGATCTCGATCGGCCGCGTGCTGGGCTACATGTTCCCGGCGCTCGCCCGTTGGGAATTGTATCGGGTGGCCGGTGAGCCCGTGTACCTGCCTCACCTGCTGCTGGCCGTGTTGTTCACGGCGCTGATCACGGGGATCAACTACATTGGCGTCGCACGTGCGGGCGCATTCCAGAAGTGGCTCACGCTCGGCTTCATTGCGGTCACGGTCGTGTTCGTGGCGGCCGGCCTGATCCTGGGCGATCCGGGGAGCACGGGCCCGCTCTTCGTCGGCGATTCGGTGAGCGCATCTCTGGGCGGCGCGCTGGCCGTCTTCGTGACCGTGCCGTTCTGGTTCGTGGGCTTCGACACGATTCCGCAGGGCGCGGAAGAGGCGGACGCGGCGGTCCCGCCCCGGCGTCTCGGCACGCTGATCCTCATCTCGATCGTGGCGGCGACGGCGTTCTACGCGATCCTGATCCTGAGCGTCGCCGCGACCGGTCCGTGGCAGTCGATCGTCGACGCGGACCTGCCGACGGCACGCGCGTTCCAGCTCGCGTTCGGCTCGCCGGTGCTCGTCAATCTCGTGCTGGTCGCCGCGGTCATCGGGTTGCTGACCAGCTGGAACGGGTTCTTCCTGGCGGCGTCGCGCGTGCTGTTTGCGCTCGGCCGTGGCCGCATCATTTCCGAGCGTTTCGGCAACACGCACGCGCGATTCCTGACGCCAGGCCGGGCGATTCTGTTCGTCGGCGCCGTGACGCTGGTCGCTCCATTGCTGGGCAGAAGCGCGTTGATCGCCTTCGTCGATGTCGGCTCGTTCTGCATCGGCATCGCGTTCCTCGGGGTCGCGCTGTCCGTGATGCGGCTGCGCCGGAGCCATCC
>JBFJPA010000351.1:0-5480 GCA_041617355.1 Longimicrobiales bacterium | reverse complement strand
TGGGGCTGGTGAGGCGGCTCCGAAGCCCCAGCCCCAGCCCGAGCCCCAGCCCTAGTACGGAGACGTAAACCGCCACGGACCGTCCGGGCGGGAGGAAGTCTCGAGCCGGAACCAACCAGGAGAGAGACGGTCAATCCATGGCACGTTACACGGGACCAGTCTGCAAGCTGTGCCGACGGGAAGGGCAGAAGCTCTTCCTGAAGGGCACGAAGTGCTACACGGAGAAGTGTCCGATCGAGCGGCGCAACTACGCGCCCGGTCAGCACGGCCTCGCCCAGGCGCGTCGCAAGAAGATGTCGGACTACGCGATGCAGCTGCGCGAGAAGCAGAAGGTGAAGCGTATCTACGGCGTCTCGGAGAGGTACTTCAAGACGCTATTCGAGCGTGCTACCCAGCAGACGGGCGTCACGGGTGAGAACCTGCTGGTCGCGCTGGAGTCGCGGCTCGACAACGTCGTCTACCGTCTGGGCTTTTCCTCGAGCCGTCGGCAGGCCCGGCAAGTCGTGCGGCACCGTCACGTGGAAGTAAACGGCCACACGGTGGACGTGCCGAGCTATACGGTGAAGCCGGGCGATGAGATCCGGATCAGCGAGGGCTCGAAGGACCTGCTGCCGGTTCAGGCCGCTCTGGAGTCGAAGACGCGCCCGAGCACGGTGCGCTGGTTGGCCGTCGACGAGTCGACGCGCACGGGCCGGATGCTGGAGCGGCCGACGCGCGCCGACATTCCGCTGGCCGCCCAGGAGCAGTTGATCGTCGAGTTGTACTCGAAGTAATGCGCGCCGCCGGGCGAGGCCCCGGCGTGCCGCGTTTCGCGAAGATCGTTCGACACGGGCGCAGCCCAGGCACGAAGCGGGGCGCGCCGCATACCGGCCAGGAGGTCGGGGAGGTAGACCGTGGAGCTGGATCTTACCGGGCTGGTTCTTCCCCAGCGGATCGAAGTCGTGCAGCGCTCCGAGGACGGGCGGATCGCCCAGTTCGTGGTCGCGCCGCTCGAGCGGGGATTCGGCCAGACGCTGGGCAACACGATCCGCCGGATTCTCCTCTCGTCGCTGCGGGGATCCGCGGTGTGGGCGTTCCGCATGGATGGCGTGGTGCACGAGCACCAGACCATTCCGGGCGTCGTCGAGGATGTGCACCAGGTGATCCAGAATCTGAAGACGCTGGTGCTGGAGGTCGACGAAGAGAAGGAGGAGGCGACGCTGGAGCTGCGCGTGGCGAAGGCCGGTCCGGTCTCGGCCGCGGCCATCAGCGACACCGGCACCGTCCGCGTGCTCAACTCGGCGCACCACCTTTTCACGTTGCAGGATGACCGCGAGGTCAACATGATCCTGTACGTGAACAAGGGGCGCGGCTTCGTGACGGCGGAGACGCACGCCTTACCGAAGGGCAGTCCCGTAGATCTGGTGCGCGTGGACTCGATCTACAATCCGGTCCTGCGGGCCAACTTCAACGTCGACGAGACGCGCGTCGGCCAGCGCACGGACTTCGACCGCCTGACGTTGCTGGTCGAGACGAACGGTACGGTGTCGCCGGAGGAAGCCGTCGGCTACGCTGCGGAGCTCGCGCGCAAGCACCTGGAGTACATGTTGCGCTTCATCGAGCCGGCCGAGGGCCAGCCGCCCGTGCCGGGCGCCGTCCGCGTCTCGGCGCCGATGCGCGACCTGTTCCGGCGGCCGATCGACGAGCTGGCGGAGCTGAGCGTGCGCTCCGTGAACTCGCTCAAGAAGGAGAACATCATCACGCTCGGCGACCTGGTCCAGCGCACGGAGGACCAGATGCTATCGATCGAGAACTTCGGCGTGAAGTCGCTGGAGGAGATCCGGCAGTTCCTGAGCGAGCACGACTTGCATTTCGGCATGCGGCTGGAAGAGGGAGAGGACGGGGATCTCTACCTGGTTGAAGAGGACGCCGCGGCCGAACTGACGGAGACGGACGAGGGGAGCAGCACCCGATGAGACATCGCAAAGTCGGCAAGAGCTTCGGCCGCACGGCAGAGCACCGTTCGGCCATGTTCCGCAACATGGCGACCTCGCTGTTTCTGCACGGACGCGTGGAGACGACGACCGCCAAGGCGAAGGAGCTGCGCCGGTTCGCCGAGCCCCTGATCACCAAAGCGAAGCGCGGCGACCTGCACGCTCGCCGCCTGGTCGCGCGCGACATTCGCGATGAAGCAGCATTGAAGAGACTGTTCGGGGAGCTGGGTCCGCGATATGCTGAGCGGCCCGGCGGCTACACGAGAGTCCGACTGCTGGGGCATCGCGCGGGCGATGCGGCGGAAATGGCGATCATCGAACTCGTGGACTGAGGACAATGGCGAAGAGCGCAGGCAACCGTGGAGAGGCCGGAACGATCCTGTGGGCCGTTGCCGCCGTGGCGGGTATCGCGCTGTTCCTCGTATGGATCTCGAGAACGGCGGAACCGTCTGTCCCGCCGGACCTCGGAGCGACGGATACGACACAGGCAGCGGCGGGGCCGAGTGGCACGCCCGTCGCGGCTGCCGCGTTCGAAGCCGGTGTCGCGACGTTCCGAAACACGGACATCATTCTGCAGGACGTTCCGGTCGTGCAGCAGATGGGGCGCGCCATTGTATGGGTCGAGCTGCCGAGCGGTTCGCCGTTCCTCGTCAAGCTGACGGACGCGCTCGTCGCGGCCGGCGGCATGCCGCCCGCCCAGGCGCGCGTGAACGTGCAGGGCAGGGTTTTGGAGAAGACGGACTCCATACTGAACGCGTGGCAGCAGGCCGGGGTCCTGGCCGACGCCGGGCACCGCGCGCAGGCCGAGTTCGGCACATCGTACATCGAGGCGACGGCGATTCGGCCGGCGCGCTGAGGCGCCGCCGACGGGGCTCGCCGAGAGCACGGGTCGAAGAAGGGATAGGAGGACGCGATGGCTCGCGTTTGTTACGTTTGCAGCAAGGGCACGACCTTCGGCAATAACGTCAGTCACGCCAACAACAAGACGCGGCGTCGCTGGCTGGCCAACCTGCACCGGGTGCGGATCGTCACCGAGACCGGCGAGAACCGCCACGTCCGGGTTTGCACGCGGTGCCTGTCGGCCGGTAAGATTCGCAAGGCCGGATAGGCCGCTCCTGCCGGCGCAGTCAGGACTTGAGCGCCCGGCACCGAGCAGGTGCCGGGCGCTTCTAATTCGAAGACGCGATCGAGGCCACGGGAGGTAGGCCGATGCTGTTCACGGCGGTTCAGGAAGTCGCCGAAGAGGCGGGCCACGCTGCGGCGGCAGCGGGCGAGCACGTGACGGTACCGGAGTTCCTGTTCCTGCTCGTGGCGATTCTCGTCGCTGCGAAGATGATCGGCGAGTTCGCCGAGAAGATCGGACAGCCCGCAGTGCTCGGCGAGCTCGTGGCCGGCGTCGTCCTCGGCGGTTCGGTCCTCGGCATTGTCGATCCGCAGATGGAAGTCGTGCATTTGCTCGCCGAAGTCGGCGTCGTGCTGCTCCTCTTCCAGATCGGACTCGAGACCAACCTGAGCCGACTGCTGCAAGTCGGAACAGCTTCCGCCCTGGTCGCGTTGGTCGGCGTGGTGGTGCCCTTCGCCGGCGGTTACTTCGTGGCCGTCGCGCTGGGCCTGGAGATCCTGCCCGCGATCGTGTGCGGCGCGGCCCTCACGGCGACCTCTGTCGGCATCACGGCGCGGGTCCTCTCCGACCTCGGTCGCCTGCAGGACCCCGAGAGCCAGATCGTTCTCGGCGCCGCCGTCATCGACGACATCATCGGCCTCATCATTCTCGCCGTCGTGTCCCAGGTGGTCAGCGGCGCCGAGTTGACCGCGGTCGGCGTTTCGATCATCACGGCGAAGGCGTTCGGCTTCGTCGTCGCCGTGCTCGTCATCGGTCGCTTCGTGATCCCGCCCATCTTCGAGCTGCTTTCCCGCATTGGTCGCGAAGAGACGCTCGCGACCATGGCCCTCGCCCTCGCCTTCATCGTCGCCGTGCTCGCCGATGCCGTGGGCTCCGCCCTGATCGTCGGCGCGTTCGCGGCTGGCCTCGTGCTCGCTCCGACGCGGCATGCGAAGGTGATCGAGCACGGCGTGGTCCGCCTGGGCGTCTTCTTCGTGCCGATCTTCTTCGTTGCGGTCGGCGCGGCTGTCGACGTGCGCACATTCGGCGATCCGACTGTGCTCATGGTCGGTGGCGCGCTCATCGTCGTCGCCATCATCGGTAAGGTCCTGGCCGGCTACGCGCCCGTCTGGTTCAAGGGCAAGAAAATGGTCATCGGGATCGGCATGGTCCCGCGCGGCGAGGTCGGGCTGATCTTCGCGCAAATGGGCCTCACCACGGGCGTGCTCAGTTCGGGTCTGTTCAGCGCGCTGACACTCATGGTCATGGTCACCACGTTCATGGCGCCGCCGCTGCTCAAGGTGCTGTTCCCACCGCGACCTGGCATGAGGAGCGGGTCGCCGGGCGGCCTGGCGGAGGTGACGACGGAGGCGTAGCCGTCGAACATGGCCGCGTCAGGACCGCTCGCCGGCCTCCGGGTCGCCGTGACCCGGCCACCGCAACAGGCCGGTGCCCTCCGCGATCCACTGGAGGCACTGGGCGCGGTCACGCGGTCGTTTCCGGTTATCGAGATTGCACCGCCTGCCGATCCTGCACCCCTGCGACGAGCCATCGCCGGGCTGACCCGGTTCGACTGGGTCGTCTTCACCAGTGCGAACGCGGTACGGGCGGTTGTACGGGAGCTCGGACTGGATCGGCTGCATCGGCTGCGCGAGAGCCGCATCGCGGTGGTCGGACCGGCGACGGAGGCCGCACTCGGCACGGTCGGCGCGGTCGCGGCCGTGCGCGCCGCCCGCGCCTTCGGCGAGGCGCTCGCCCCGGCTTTGGCCGGCGAGGCCGACGTCGCGCACACTCACGTGCTCTGGCCGCGTGCCGAGTCCGCGCGCGAAGGCCTTGCGGACGCACTCACGGCCCTGGGCGCGATCGTCCACCCGGTCGTGGCCTACCGGACCGTCTCAAACGCCTCGCAAGCCGCAGCACTCGCGGCGGCCGTGCGGGATCGAGAGGTAGATGTGATCACGTTTACATCGCCATCGACGGTCCACGCCTTCACGGCCGCCGGCGGCCGCGTGCCGCCCGGTGTCTCCGTCGCCGCCATCGGCCCCGTCACGGCCCGGGCTGCCCGGAACGCTGGACTCCCCGTCCATATCGTGCCCACCGAGGCGTCGGCGGATCAACTCGCGGCCGCGATTCACGGTGCGCTGCAGAACGAAGCGTGAGTGACGCGGACGGACCGACTGGCGGAGGCACGGACCTCCACAACCATCTCATCCCGGGCGTCGACGACGGAGCGGCCGACGCCGAGGAGGCGCGCGCCGCGTTGCTGGCGTTGCGTGACGCAGGAGTACGATGCGTCGCGACGACACCGCATGTGGATGCGTCGCAACTGCTTCGCGCCAGCTGGCAGGAACGGGCGGCCGCACTGGATGCAGCATGGGACCGGCTCGTCGGCATCGGTGCCGATG
>JBFJPA010000350.1:0-5499 GCA_041617355.1 Longimicrobiales bacterium | reverse complement strand
TGGGGCTGGGGCTGGGGCTGCTACGGGATGTCCCGTCGCCCGGGGCAGCCGCCCCGCTCGATTGCACACGCACCGGCAGCGGCTCGACCTTCACGGCCAGCCGCTTGACCTCCGGGGTGACGCGCAGCTGCGTGTAGCCAACGCGCAGGGTGGGCCGGCCCGGATCGTCGAGCGGTCCAGGCGCGGCGCTGCGGCCTTTCACGACGACGATGGACACGAAGACGTTGGGTGCGTGGGCCTCCGTGATCGGCAGTCGAAGGGTTGTTGCTCCATCGGTAATGCGGAGGCGTCGCGATTCGAAGACGCGCTCGCGTTCGACGGTGATCCAGGCTTCGGCATCGGTGAAGGGCGATGCGAAGAGCAGGATGGCCGTATCGCCGGGCGCGTAGCGCTCGCGGTCCGCGATGACGTCCATCTTCAACTGTGTGTCGTCGCTCCACGGGACCCAGCCGGGTCCTGAGGCCCAGCGCGGGAAGCTGGTGACGGCCTCGCGCCGCTGTTCGTCGCGGGCTCGGAACGTGACGGAGTAGGAGCCGCCGCGGTCGGGCGTGAAGCGACAGGAGGCCGGCTCGAGCGTCGTGCGCAGCGCACACGTCGCGACGGTGTCGGATACCCAGTTGCCGACTTCGTCGACCTGTCCGTTTCGTACGCGTCGAACGCGGTGCCACTCGCGCCGCACGACCGTGCCTGCAACGTCGATGTCGGCGAGTCGTGAGCCATCGGGTCGCACGGCGGCGACATCGATCTCGACTGGGTCGCCGGCGCGCCAGAACCACTGGCTACCGGCAACGCGCGCGGCAATGGAGAACGACGCCGGGAGCACGCGGACCGACGCGCCCGCAGTGACGACCTGGCGATTCGCGTCCGTGACGACGGCCTGAACGGTCAAGGTGGCCCCACGGCCGCCAGCGGGGGCGGTGAGCGGAACGCGCAGGTCGCGCTGGCCCGACGCGTCGAGGGTGTCGATGCCGGATCGTTGCTGCTGCGGTTCGTCGGCGTACTCCTCCCACCAGTTGCCTTGTACGCCGATGCGCCAGTCCTCGTGTCCGGGCAACGAGAATTCCCAGGGGTAGAGCGGCCGTTCGAGCACGGTCCAGTGCACCGGTGCGCGCGCCATGGGCGCGCCGAACAGGTAGCGGCCGCTGACGGTGGCCGTGAGCGTGTCTCCCGCGAGACGCGGAGCGGGGTCGGTGCTGACGTCGACGAGGAACTCGGGCGGCCGGTATTCGGCGACCTGGTAGCCCGCGTAGGCGACCGTTCGCCATTCGCCGTGCCGCATGCGTTGCAGCTCGACATTGTACCAGCCGAGCGGCGCATCCGGGGGCAGTGCGAACCGTTGATCGCTGCTCCCGAACCCGCTCAGCCGCACTACCGTATCCCTCGCCTCGCCACCTTCGCGATCGCGGAACACCCAGCGGACGGAATCGCGTTGCGGCACGCCCAGGCTGCCGAGCGGTCCATCGCGCACGATCGCCTTCGCCATGACCGGCTCCCCGGGCCGGTAGATGCCGCGCTCCGTGAACAGGGCCGCGGACTCCGGCAGGCGCTGTTGCTCCCAGGCGGCGTTGATGCCGAAGCGCCAGGGCGCGAGATCGGGATCGTAACTGGTGATGCCGACGAGCGAGCGATCACCGTTGAGCGCTGCGGCGACGTATCCCTCGAGCGCACACCAGCCGGATGCGCACGGATCGGCGGCGTGATGAGCATAGTTGTCCAGGCGCGCGAGGCCCGTGGCGTCGGTCGTTCCGCTCGCACGGACCCGGCCGAGCGCATCGTAGTAGGTGACGCTCGCGCCCCTCCGTGGCAGGCCGTCGCTGACGCCGGTCACCCAGACCATGCCTTGGTCCGCGCCGATGCGTGCGTGTACGGCAAGGTCCGTGACCTGCACGAGTGCGGTAGGCCGGCGTCGTCTCGACAGCGAGTCGAGGGACGGACTCGAGATCTGCACGGCGTGGAGTGTGGCTCCACCGGCCGACGCTGCCGTCGAGAGCGGTAACCGGACACCGGTGACGCGGCGTTCGTCGCGAGCGGCCGACACGGCGACGCGCGTGCGTGTGGCTCCGGCGACGAGGTCGGCCCATGGCTCATCCCAGTTCCAATTGCGGGTCAGGAACTCGGGCACCATCGAGTCCGGCACGGCGACGGTCGTGACGAGGAGCGTGTCCACGTTCACGTGCTGGACCGGCAAGGTTCGGAGGCCGTCACGTTCGACGAGGAGACGACCGTACTCGTGGGACAGCGAGGGTGTGTAGCCGGTCGTCTGTGTCGCTCGCGTGGATGGACCTTCGAATGACTGGCCGAAAATGTCGGTCAGGTCGGATGCTACGGTGACGGCGTAATGCTGGCGAGGCGCGAGCGTCGCTTCGAGTCGCCAGCTCGGGGATATGTCGGCGGTGTCCGAGATCGTGAAGGTCACGCCGGGCACGACGCGGACGTGCCGCAGCACCTCGGCCCCGCGGACAGGAGTGGAGAACTCGGCGATGAGGGGACCGGTCGGACAGCCGGCGGCGGTGCCACAGTGGACGGCGGTCAGACGCAGCGGCCCGTACGTCCGGATCGGCCACGACAGCATCGAGTCCGGTCGAGTCGCGACGTGGTAAGGGATCCGCAGCATCGCTGCACAGTCGAGCGGAAGCGGCGACGTCGGTGTGAGATCGACCACGCGGCGCAGGTCGCGCGCCGTGTCGCGCGGCCACGGCCCCTGGTAGCCGAGCCACTCGAACCAGCGTGGATCATCCTCGCGGATGCGCCGCTGGTCGATGACGCGCACACCCACACGACTGCCGCCGCACACCTGCGAAACGACGATGTTCGTATGCTGCTCGAGGATCGAGCGATCGAGCGGCGTGGACACGAGGACCGAAAACGTCGGGTTGGGCGGCAGGTACCGGGCGGACTGGTTCGTGTTCGCGGGGTCGCCTCCCAGCACCGTCGGCGGCGCGACGCGGAACGTGTACGTGAAGGGACGTTCCAGCGTGCTGCCGTCCATGCCCCGCAGACCGGCGGCAATCGTGATCGCGTAGCTGGCTTCCGGCGTGAGCGGCTCGGCCGGAGTGAAGCGTAGCGTCATGGGATCGCGCCACTCGAGCGTGCCGTCGATGTCCGGCTGGATACGGAACACCGTGCGCGGATCGACGGACGCGTCGAGCCCACCGGCAACGGGCCGGTCGAACGTCACGGTGATCTCTGCGCGCGGGTCGGCCGGTGACTCTGGCGCCGTTCGCATGACGCGAAGCGTGCTGGAGACCTGGCCGGTGAGCGAGAGGCTGGCGACGAGCGCGACGACGCGGAGCGGCTGCATGGACGGCGACCTCGACTGGGGCAGTGCGTGCCGGCGTCGTTGCCGGTCACTGTGATAACCGGGCACAGCGACAGGAGATCCGGAGAGAACCCGCCCGGCGTCCTACCACCGTGCAAGACTCGTACTCACAACACGTCGACTGGCCGATGCGCGTGGCCCGGTTACATTTGCGCGACCGTGCGGGACCCGCCCGCGCGGAGCCGCCCGCACCGGGACCGACCATGCATCGACGCCTAGCGATCCGCCGGCACCCCTCTACCTCGGTGATTATCGGCCTCGTCGCCCTCGGGCTGTGCGTCGCCGGTCCCCGACCGGCGGCGGCACAGGGACTGCGCGCCGGGCTGGCGTTCAACGAGCTGACCGATCTTGCTGGATTCGAGTCGCGTCAGGGCTTCGCGTTTGGCGCATCCTTCTCGGTCCTCCGCTTCGGCGCCGTCGCCGTGACGCCGGAGCTGCTCTACGTGCAGAAGGGCGCGAAGCGTAGCACGGCGAGCCCGAGCGGCATCGACGACATCCGCATCGACTGGTTCGAGATCCCGGTCCTGCTCCGCGTGGGCAGCTTCATCTCGGGAACGCCGGTCCGGCCCTCCGCGTACGGCGGCATCTACTATGCGTTCGAGAGCGGCTGCTCCTTCGGTTTCGCCGATGGGGGTGACCGGAGCGAGGGCTGCACCTTCGTCGGGCTCCAGGAGATCGGCATCAACGGCGGGATCAGCGACAATACCGCGGGCTGGGTCGTGGGCGGCGCGGTGGAGTACTTCGTCGAACGAATCGGCCTTCTGAGCATCGACGCGCGTTATACCGCCAGCTTCTCGGCGATCACGCGGAGGGGGTCGGAATCCCGGCCGAAAACACGGACGTTCATTATCATGGCGGGCTGGGCTCCGTCGTTCCGCTGATCCTCACGGTCCAGGGAATACGGCCACGCGAGAAAGGTAACGGAACGATCCGGCGGTCACGCGGTGCGAACGTGCCCGCGACCCGCACCTGCGACCCGTAACCGTGCCCCTGCCTGCGCCGCGCTACCCGTTCAGCTCCCGAGCTCCCCGGCTTTCGCGAGCGATTCAATGCGGTCGGCGGCACGGAATGCGAGCGCCTGGATCGTCATCGTGGGCTGGCCGCGGCCGGATGTGACGAAGCTGCTGCCGTCGCAGAGGAACAGGTTCGGTACGTCGTGCGCCCGGTGGTCGCGGTTCACGACGGACGATGCGGGATCGTTGCCCATGCGCGCCGTTCCGAGCAGGTGTGCGCCGAGCGCTGTTTCCTGCACGGGGAACGACCAGATCTGTTCGGCGCCCGTCGCTTCGAGCAGCTCGATCGAGCGGTCGTGGAAGAACTGCATGGTCTTCAGGTCGTCGGGGTGATCGCGATACGTGCAACGCAACGCGGGCCGGCCCCACTTGTCCTTGACCTCGGGATCGAGCGTGACGTTGTTCGATTCGACGGGCAGCGATGTCGTGTGGCCGGCGACTTCGAACGTGCGAACGTACCATTCCGCGAGGTTCCGCTTGTATTCGGCACCCCAGGTCGGTGCGTCGGGCGGCATACCGAAGAGCGAGAACAGCAACGCTCCCTGCGACATCCGACCGTCCATGCCGCCCCCGCCGTAGAATCCTCGCCTCGGATCGGAATCGTAGAAGTCGTGGATGATGCGGGTGACCTGAACGCTCTTGTATTCGTTGAGCGGTTCGGCGTAACGGCCGAACGCCGCGGTCTGTCCGTTGAACATGAGGTACTTGCCGACGAGCCCGCTGGAATTGGCCAGGCCGTTGGGAAACCGTGACGATTCCGAGAGGAACAGGAGTCGTGCGGTCTCGGCGCCGTTCGCGGCGAGGATGACGGTGCGCGCGAGCTGGCGGTGCTCGGTTCCCGAAGCATCGAGGTAGACGACGCCCGTGGCGCGGCCGCTGGCATCGGTTTCGACGCGCAGCGCCGTCGATTCCGCGCGGATCTCGCAACGCCCCGTCGCGACCGCGCGGGGGATCATGGTCGCGAGTGTGGACGACTTCGCGTCGAACTCGCAGCCGTACATCATGCAGTAGCCGCAATGCTGGCAGGCCAGTCGGCCATCGTGGGGCTGCGACAGGATGGCCATTGGCGCGGGCTGCGGATGCCAGCCGAGCGCCTTCGCGCCACGCTCGAAGAGCACGCCGGACGATTTCACGGGCAGGGGCGGGACCGGATACGGCCGAGAGCGG
>JBFJPA010000349.1:0-5501 GCA_041617355.1 Longimicrobiales bacterium | reverse complement strand
GAAGATCTTCGCATCCGAGCTGGCCACCCGCGCCGACACGCTCGTTCGTGCCATCGATTGGTCGGCGACGAACGACATCCGTCTCGTCAATCTGAGTCTGGGAACCGCGAATGCGGCGCGGGAAGGAATCCTGCGCGACGCCGTGCGTGCGGCTGCCGCTGCCGGTACCGTCGTCATCGCCGCACGCGAGCACGAGGGCGTTCGCTGGTACCCGGGAAGCCTGGACGACGTCGTGCCGGTGCTGCTCGACTGGTCGTGTCCGCGCGATACGATTCGTATCGAGCAGGAACCCCGCACCGTACTGCGCGCGTCCGGCCTGCCGCGCCCCATTCCGGGCGTGCCGCCCGAGCGGAACCTGCGTGGCATCAGCTTCGCCGTCGCCAACGTCACGGCGCTGATCACACTCGTTCTCCAGGACCGGCCGACCGTGGTCTCGCCGGACGCCGTCCTGCGCACCGTCACCGAGCACGCGGGCTGACCCGCCCGAGTCCGCGCGTCCCGACCCGGCCCGGAGGCCCCACCCGATCGGAATCAGGCGCCGCGAGACATGGCCGGATGAGGGCCCGGCGCCTACCTTGTGCCTCAATGCCCAGCCCTGATCCGTCCTTCGTCGCACTCGTCGATGTGCCGGAGCTGCAGGCCATCCGCGGCGTCCCGTTCGCCGCCGGCATCACGTTCCGGCAGGTCGTGGTCACCGGTCCGCCAGGTACCGGCAAGACGACGCTCGTGGCCAAGATCGGCGGCTGGCCGGACGAGGGCTATGTCGACCTGACCCAGCGCAACTGGTGGCGTTCGCGCATCCTCGCGTTCCGGCCCCGGCAAATTCACCTGGGTCTGCCGTTCGAGGGTCACTCCGATGCGCTCTCGATGTTCGAGCGCGAGTGGCTCGATCCGGAACAACGTCCGGACCTGGAGCTCGATCGCATCCTGCTGCCCGCACTCGGGCGCCGCCGCAGTCCGTGGAAACACCGTCGAAAGTACGTCTTCGAATTCCTGCTCCCGCCGGCACACAAGGTGTTCGAGGCGAGGAAGGAGCGGTCCGACCGGCGCAGCCACGTGATCGATGTGGAGGTCTCCGTCGAACGCGTTCGCGAGCAACTCGACGTCTACTGGAGGGTCGCGCGCTACTTTCACCAGTCGGGCATGCTCGTTTACGTACGCGATGATTTCGGTGCGCCCCCCCGCATCATCGACGAGCCCGTCACCGATCCAGCCACGGAAGCGACCAAGGATCCGCCGACCGTGTCGCGCTCGTGGCTGCACCACTACTTCCGCCAGTTCACGAGTGCTGCGGCCGACCGCGTCATCGCCGGTTCCCGACGCGTCCACCTGGCCGGCAGCCGCGCGAGGGTCGCGCGCAGCACGCTGCCCATCGAGCTGGTCAGTGGCTCGCACCGCGTACGCGTCTACGCGGAGACCGTGCCGGCCGAGCTGGAGAGTCGCTGGCCGAACAGTGTGCGCGTCTTCGACACCGAGGCGTACTTTTCCGGCATCGCGGGCTTCACGCGTCTGACAGCGGGCCAGTCCATCCGGATCGGACGAACCAACAGCACGAACGGGTCGAGTGGTTCGGAAGACGGCGCATTCCCGCGCATCGAACTTACGAACGAGAACGGCACGATCATTGTCACCGACCTGGAAACATCGACGGGCACCGTCATCGTCCCCCTGAACGACCTCGCCGAGGTGGAACGCCTCGATCGCGACCGGACCGAACGCCTGAACCGCGTCCGCGACATTCTCGGCGGACTGCCGCCGGCACTGGACACCGCGACGGCTTCGGCGACACTCGAACGTGCCATCCAGAGGATGGAGGCCAATCCGTGGCGGCCACCCGACTCGCGGGGCCGGCCCGGCGGACTCATCGAGCTGCCCGACCGCATCGTTCCCATCATCGTCGGAGACCTGCACGCCAACCTCGACAACCTGCTCATCGTCCTCTCCGAGGGCCGGTTTCTCGATACCCTCGAACGCGGCGAAGCGGCCTTCATCATTCTGGGCGACGCGGTCCATCCCGAGGAGGGTGCGGACCTGCGGGAGATGGACTCGTCCATCGCCATCATGGACGCGATCGCCGCGCTCATCGGCCACTTCGGTGACCACTTCATCTACCTGTGCGGCAATCACGACAGCTTCGCGGCCGACGTGACGAAACAGGGCATCGCGCAGGGCCGGCTCTGGAAGGAGGCTGTCCGCCGCCGCCGTGGCCGCGCCTTCGTTGCGCTCATGGAGCATTTCTACGAAACCTTGCCCTACGTCGTCGCAGGCGATGGGTTCATCACCTGTCATGCCGGTCCGCCGGTCGAGGCCATCACCCGTGACAAGCTGATCGACATCCACAACTATCCGCACTTCGTCTACCAGCTGACGTGGAACCGGATTCAAAGCCCGCGCAATCCCGGCGGCTACACGAAGCGCGATGTCCGCTCGTTGCAGAAGGCGCTGGGCATGGGTCGCTCGGCTGCCGTGATCGTGTCGCACAACCCGCGTGAGGGCGAGGACACTGCCGTCGTCGAGCTGGGCGGCGTACGCGGACACCACCTCGTCTACAGCGCCAAGCGTGATCGATTTTCCGTTTTTACCCGCATCGGTGATGAAGTCCAGCCACTGACCTATCCCGGTCGATCGGTCCTGAACCCGGTCGTCCGGACGATGGAGGAGCCTTCATGAGAACCACGAACCCGTTGGCGAGCCTGTTCGGCAAATCGCCATTCGGGCCGATCCGCCAGCACATGCGTATCGTCGAGCAGTGCGTGGCGGAGCTGATTCCGCTGTTCGATGCGCTCGCGGCCGATGACATGGCCCGCGTGCGAGCGTGCAAAGACACGATCTTCCGCCTCGAGCACGAAGCGGACGAGGTCAAGAACGGCGTGCGCGGGCAGCTCCCGGCGACGTTCCTGATGCCCGTCGCCCGGCGCGACCTGCTCGACCTGCTCAGCACGCAGGACGCGATCGCGGGCGCGGCGCAGGACGTGGCCGGCCTGTTGTCAATGGGCAAGCTGCGCGTGCCGGCAGCGTTGCGGGACGGTTTGCTCGCCTTCGTTCGCCGCGTCGTCGATGCCACCAACCTGTGCCGCACGGCGGTCGAGAATCTGGACGAGCTGCTCGAAACCGGCTTCCGCGGCCGTGACGCCGCCCGCGTGCTGCGTCTGGCCGAGCAGATCGACGCCATCGAAACCGAGACCGACCTCCAGGGCATGGAGCTGGTCAGAGTGCTCTTCGACCACGAAAACGACCTCGGTTCGATTGCCGTCGTGTTCTGGTATGACGCGATCCGCACGCTGGGCAAGGTCGCGGATGAGGCCGAAAACGTCGGAGATCGTCTGCGCCTGTTGCTGGCGCGCTGATCGGTCCGGGAACCCTTCTACGAAACGCTGACTCGGAACGCCATGGAATACGCCGTCGTCTTCCTCGCGCTCGCCGTCATCTTCGGCCTCTACATGACCTGGGGCGTCGGTGCCAACGACGTCGCCAACGCAATGGGGACGTCCGTCGGATCCGGCGCCATCACGGTGCGAAAGGCGATCCTGATCGCGGCGGTCTTCGAGTTTTCCGGCGCCGTCCTGGCCGGCGGTCACGTGACCAGCACGATCCGCAGTCGCATCATCGACGCGACGGCCATCCCGACGCCGGAGATCCTCGTCTACGGCATGCTGGCCGCGCTCCTGGCCGCCGGCGTCTGGCTCATGGTCGCGAGCTATTTCGGCTGGCCCGTTTCGACGACCCACACGATCGTCGGCTCGCTCATCGGCTTCGGCGTGGTCGGCGTCGGCGTCGAGGCCGTGGACTGGTCGCAGGTCGCCGGCATCGTCGCGAGCTGGCTCATCTCGCCTCTGTTCGGCGCGACCATCGCGTTCCTGCTCACACTCAGCGTTCGGCGCTTCATCCTGGATGCGGATTCACCACTCGAAGCCGCGAAACGATACGGCCCGATCTACGTGTTCTTCATGGGTGTGCTCATCGCCCTGATCACGATGTTCAAGGGGCTGAGCCACCTCAACCTCGATCTTTCGACCGGCCAGGTCTTCACGGTCGCGATCGTCATCGGCGCCATCGTCGGCCTGGTCGGCAGGCAACTGATCCGGCGGATTCGCGTAGATCCCAGCGTCGAGCGCGACTTCCACTACGCCGGTGTGGAGCGCGTCTTCGCGCCGCTCTGTGTGTTCACCGCCTGTTCCATGGCCTTCGCACACGGCTCCAACGATGTCGCCAACGGTGTGGGCCCGCTCGCTGCCGTCGTCTCGATCGTGCAGACCGGCGAGGTCGCCCAGACGTCCGCCCTGCCGCTCTGGATTCTCGTCTTGGGCGGAGGCGGCATCGTGCTCGGCCTTGCCACCATGGGCTATCGGGTGATGAAGACGATCGGCACCAAGATCACCGAGCTCACGCCGAGCCGTGGATTCTGCGCCGAGATCGCTGCCGCGATGACCGTCGTCATCGCATCGCGCCTCGGTTTGCCCGTCTCCACGACGCACATCATCGTCGGTGCGGTGCTGGGCGTCGGCCTCGCCCGCGGCATCGCCGCCATCGACCTGCGCGTCGTCGCCGGCATCGTGACCTCGTGGCTCGTCACATTGCCGATCGGCGCCGGACTCGCGGCCTTCTTCTTCTTCTTCTTCAAGGGTGTCTTCGGCTGAGCGATCGGATGGCGCGCCCCTGCATCACGCGCCTGGACGCGGTCGCGCGAGGGCGATTTCTTCGCGCGTACCGCGTCGATCCGTTCCGGTCTTGATCCGTGTGTGACTCCTCCGTTCGGTTGCGTGCGTCCGCCCGTCCTGATATATCTCATAAATAAGAATCTTACTACATCACTAATACCGGAGGCGAACCCTCATGGCGGAAAAGAAGATCCTGGCTATCGCGGGAGCGACCGGCGCACAGGGCGGCGGACTGGCCCGCGCGATCCTGAACGACCCTGACAGCGAATTCACCGTGCGGGCCCTGACGCGCAATGTGGAGTCGGAGGCGGCAAAGGCATTGGCCGCGAAGGGGGCGGAGCTGGTCGCCGCCGATCTCGACGAGCCCGCCAGCGTGAAACGTGCGTTCGCGGGTGCCTACGGCGCCTACTGCGTCACCTTCTACTGGGCCCACATGTCGCCGCAGAAGGAAAACGCGCACGCGAAGGCGCTGGCCGAGGCAGCGGCCCATGCAGGAATCCAGCATGCGATCTGGTCGACGTTCGAGGACACGCGCACACACGTCCCGCCGACCGACGATCGGATGCCGACGCTGCTCGGGCGCTACAAGGTCCCGCACTTCGACGCGAAGGCCGAGATGAACGATGTCTTCACGAAGCTGGGCGTGCCGACCACGTTTCTGCTGACCAGTTTCTACTGGGAGAACTTCATCCACTTCGGAATGGGTCCGACGCGGGGACCGGACGGGAAGCTGGCCATCACATTCCCGCTGGGTGACGCGAAGATGCCCAGCATCGCGGTGGAGGATATCGGCCGGTGTGCGTACGGGATCTTCAAGCGGCCGGAGCTGATCGGCAAGACGGT
>JBFJPA010000348.1:0-5503 GCA_041617355.1 Longimicrobiales bacterium | reverse complement strand
GCTCCCGCGCTAAGCCTCGCCCGGACAACCAAACGGATGTGGTGCAAGTCCTTCGGTTTTTCTTCACATCTTTTGTCCACACCTGTTGAATACACATTAAGTGCCAATAAGACATTAAGTTATAGATCACCACCGACCTATACACATATCAATGTTGATAACAACACCCCGGTTGTCCACAACTGCGGACAAGGTCTCGAGAGGAGCCCCGAATGGCCCGTACTGAGGACGTGGCGGCTTATCTCAACGATTTCCTCCACATCACGACGATCCCCGATTCCAGCCGCGCGGTGAACGGCTTGCAGGTCGAAAACCGGGGCGAGATCCGTCGGGTCGCGGCGGCCGTAGACGCGAGCGAGCGGGCGGTGGTGGAGTCGATCCGCCGGGGCTGTGACCTGTTGATCGTCCACCACGGACTTTTCTGGGATGGGGTGGCTCCGGTCACCGGCCGGCGATACCGGAAGCTGAAGCAGCTGCTCGACGCCGACGTGGCGGTCTACGCCGCGCACATTCCGCTCGACGTCCATCCGGAGGTCGGCAACAACGCCGAGTTGGCCCGCGCCCTCGGAATTCAGATCGAGGGGACGTTCGGTGCGTACCAGGGGATCGAGATCGGCGTCCACGGCTCGCTGGAGTTGCGGCGAGAGGCCCTCGCGGCGCGACTGCACGACTTGCTCGGCGCACCCATTCGCTTCGTCCCGGGCGGCTCGGAGAAAGTCCGCCGGGTCGGTGTCATCACGGGCGCCGGCTCGGACGCGATCGCGGAAGCGATATCCCTCGGTCTGGACGCGTTCGTGAGCGGCGAGGGGCCCCATCACACGTATTTCGATGCCGTCGAAGGCGGTATCAACCTGTATTACGGCGGCCACTGGGCGACGGAGACGTTCGGAGTGAAGGCCCTGGCGGCGCACTTGGAAGAACGGTTCGGTCTGCCGTGGGAGTTCCTGGAGTTGCCGACGGGGTTCTGAGCGAGCGACCTCAGCGGCCGGCTTGTCGGGTGCGGACGCGCTGGAACTCGGAATCGTCGTTGTAGCGTGGGCGGTCGCGGCGGCGCGCCACGTCGAGTCCGATGAGAAAGGCGAAGCGGGCCTGCTGGACGGCGCCGGCGAGGTCGAAGGCAGGGTCGAACTGGTCGCCAGGGCGGTGGTATCGCTCGGTTTCGTAGCGGCCGAGGGTCGCGGCGCCCCACCCGGTCGGTCGGTCGCGATACTCGAGGCCGTGCTCGATGTAGAGTGCGGGCACGCCAGCCCGGGCGAAGGGGAAGTGGTCCGACCGGAAGAACAGTCCACGGTCGGCCGCGCGTTCCGGGGAGAGTCGCATGCCGAGCTCGCGCGCCTTGTCTGCGGCGATGGCGCCGAGCGTCGACCGTTCGGCTCCGACGGCAGCGACGTCCCAGGTCTCGCCCCACAGGTTGGCGCCGTCGATGTTGATGACGGCTGCGGTCCGGTCCATCGCGATGACGGGGGACTGCACGTAGCGCTGGGCGCCGAGGAGGCCGGCCTCCTCGGCTGCGGTCGCGACGAAGATGAGGGTTCGGTCGGGAGGCGGCCGCAACATGCCGAAGGCGTTGGCCAGCTCGATCAGGACGGCCACGCCGCTCGCGTTGTCGTAAGCGCCGTTGTAAATCGAGTCGCCGGCGACGGCCGGGCCGATGCCGAAGTGGTCGTAGTGCGCGGTGTAGACGACGGCCTCGTCGCGCCGGGTCGGGTGGCGGCCGGGCAGGATGCCGACGACGTTGGCCGTCTCGAGCCGCCGGATCGTGCCGGCGGCGCGGGCCCGGACCGTGAGCCCGGTCTCCATGGGTTGGAATCCGCGCTGACTGGCGCGTGCGATGAGCTCGCGCAGGTTGAGGCCGGCGGCGCCCAGCGTGAAACGGGCGCTTTCGAAGCGGATCCAGCCTTCGATTCCGGCCGTCGCGGACTCCGGCTCGCGCGTCGCGGCGGGGTAGAACTGCTCTCCGGTCCACGAAGCGCGGACCACGTCCCAGGCGTAGCCGGCGCCGTCGTCGGAGTGGACCAGAAGCGCGCCGGCCGCGCCGAGGCGCAGCGCCTGCTCGACCTTGTAGGTCCAGCGCCCGTACCACGTCATGGCGGCGCCATCGAAGCGGTCGGGCTCCTCGGGCGAGGCCGGCGGGTCGCCGGCGAGGAAGAGGAGCACCTTGCCGCGCAGGTCGGCGTCCCCGAAGTCGTCCCAGTCGTATTCGGGCGCGACGACGCCGTAGCCGACGAACACGACGTCAGCCTCGACCTCGGCCGCTGCCGCGCCGGCCGTGGTCCAGAGAACGGCGTCGGCGGGGTACCTCAACGGCACGCGGCGGCCGGTGGCGGCGAACTCGAGGCCGATACGGTCGGCCAGCGGCTTCCAGCCGTGCAGCGGAACCGGCTGGTACCAGCCGTAGGAAGGCGGCTTCAGCCCGGCGCGTTCGAAGTGCGATGCGATATAGCGTCCTGCGATGCGGCCGCCGGTCGTGCCCGGCGCGCGGCCTTCGAGCAGGTCGTCGGCGAGGAAGAGGAGGTGTCCGCGCAGTCGTTCGCCGGTGATCGAGCGCAGCGCGAGATCGGTGTTCTGCGCCGTCTGCGCGGCGGCGGGCAAAGCGGACAGGCATACCCCGAGCAGCGCCAGGATCAAACCGCGGAACCTGGAGCGGCGCAGGAAAGCGTAACGGGCGGCGCGTGAGCGGTTTCGGTGCATTCGGCGTTACAGAAAAATTGATCGGAAACGGCCGGACGGGCAACGGTCCGCCCTTCGAGGAGCTCATTCTCATGCGCACGGTCCTGACGACGGTCCTCACCCTGGCCCTGCCGATGTTGGCGGCCGCGCAGGAACCGCTGCGCGCCCGGTCGGCGAGTTACGCGCCCGATGGCCGGCTGGCGATCGCGTCGCGCGGTGACCTCTTCGTCGTCATACAGGACGGAACGGCCCGACGCATCACCGACGGTCCCGCGTGGGATCGCGACCCGGTCTGGACGGCCGACGGCCGCAGCCTCGTGTTCGCTTCGGATCGAGACGGCGGCCTCGACCTCTTTCGAGTGTTGGTCGACGGGTCGGGCGATGTGCAACGACTGACCACCTCACCCGAGGCCGACCACGAGCCGGCCCCGAAGCCCGACGGCACGATCGTTTTCGTGCGTAGCACGGGCGCGACTGCCGAGTTGTGGGAGATGACTCCCGACGGAGCGGAGCGCAGGATCGCCGGCGCGCCCCGCGGCGCCCGCGAGCCGGCGGTTTCCCCGGACGGCCAGCGCATCGCCTTCGTCGTCGAGACCGAAAACCGTCGAACGCTGCACGTACGGGACGGGACCGGCGCGAGCCGCGCCCTGCACGAGGAGCACCGGGCGGAGCGACCCGCCTGGTCGCCCGACGGCGGACGCATCGCGTTCGCGTCCCGCGGACGAACCGGTGGCGTGTGGCTGACGCCTCCCGGCGGAGAGTGGATCATGCAGGCCAGCCGCAGCGCGGCTCAGGCATCGTGGACGCCCGACGGCGAGCGACTCGCTCTGGCCGAGCTACCCGGCACCGACGTCGGCTACAACGGTGACCCGGACCGGGTGGGCGATCGGCGGGCCGGCGATGCGTTTCGCGACGAGGGTGAGCTGCGTGTGATTCGCGCGCCGGCTCCTCCGGACGCGGGCGCGGACGTGTTGCGCGTCGCGCTCCCGCCCGATCGCGAGCTGCTCAACGCGGCCGCCTTCGACCGGGTCTGGCAGCGCAGTGCGGAGCTGTATTTCAAGACCGGCGGGCCGGGCGCTGCGGCGTGGCAGGCCTCGCGCGACCGCTATCGTCCCCGTGCGCTCGCGGCGGCCGACGACCGCGCCCTCGAAGGCGTGCTCCACGAGATGCTGCGCGAACGGCCGCCGCTCCGCACGGAAGCGTCCGGTCGGGCCGCGGTGTCCAGTGCGCACCCGATCGCGACCGCGGCGGGCGTCGAGATCCTCGAGGCCGGCGGCAACGTCGTCGACGCGGCCGTCGCCGTCTCCTTCGCGCTCGGCGTCGTCGAGCCGGATGCCAGCGGGCCGGGCGGCTACGGCGAAATGCTGATCCACCTGGCCGGCATGCAGGAGCCGGTCGCCATCGAGTTCATGACCCGCCTGCCGGAGGCGTACCGCGAGGGCCTTCGTCAAATGCGGGACGGCGAAGCGCACGGCGCGCTGCTCGCGAACGTGCCGGGCACGGTTGCCGGAATGGAACTGGCCTGGAAGCGCCATGGCAGCGGGCGCGTTTCGTGGAGCCGTCTTCTCGAGCCCGCCATCCGCGCCGCGGCGAACGGGTTTCCGATCGACGACGGCTTCGCCACGACACTGGCCCGCGAACGGACGTCGTTCGAGCGATACGAAAGCTCTCGGGCCCTGTTCTTCCGGGACGGCCGCCCGTTGGGTGTCGGCGACACACTGCGCAATCCCGACCTCGCCTGGATGCTGCGCGAGATCGCGCGCGGCGGTGCGGACGCGTTCTACCGGGGCCCGATCGCGGAACGACTCGTGGCGGATCTGCGGAGCCACGGCAGCTCGATCACGAAGGAAGATCTGGCGCGGTATTTCGCGGCCGATCGGCGGCCGGTCCGCACGACGTATCGCGGCCACGCCGTGTATTCGGGACCCCCACCGGTCTCGGGCGGCGCTTCGCTGGTCGCGAAGCTGAACCTGCTCGAGCACGCAGCGCGCGGTTCCTCGATTCGCGATGACGCCGCGAAGCTGCACGCGATGATCGAGGCGACGAAGCTGCAGCCGAGCACGAACGGCCGAATCGCCGATCCCGACCTGTGGCCGACGGACGTCTCGCCGTTCGAGAGCAAGGACACCGCAGCCGCACGGTGGCGCTGCTTCGATCCGGCCCGCGCCAGCGCAGCGAACGCGGCGAGCGCAGGGTGCCTGGCCGCGAATGGACGCCCGGTTCCCGTCCCCGACGACGTGCACGCGGAAGACGCGGACTCGCCGTGCGCAGTGCGGCCGGAATCCGGATGTCGCAACACCGGCACGACATCCTTCGCCGTCGCCGACGCCGCGGGAAACGCCGTTTCGGTCACGCAGACGCTCGGCACCTGGGGCGGCAACTTCTACGTGACGCCCGGCCTGGGTTTTCTCTACAACGACAAGTTCAACTCGTATCGCAGCGATCCGGACGCGTACGGCACCCGTCTGCCTTACGCGCGCAACACGACCATCATCTCGCCGACGATCGTGTACGACGGCGACGGGCCGGCGAAGCGGCCGCTGCTCGCGGTGGGTGCGGCGGGCAACGCGTGGATCACGGCCGCCGTCTACTCGGCCGTCGTGGGTGTCATCGACCACGCTATGGGCCCGCAAGAAGCGCTCGAGCTGCCGCGCATGTTGCCAGGTGGCGGCGGCATTCAGATCGAGGACGGGTTCGCGCCGGACGCCATCGCACGCCTGGAGGCGATGGGACACAGTTTCCGCCGCATCTCGCTCAAGGGCGAGCTGCGCATGGGCTACGGCGCCGCGGTCCTGGTGAAGGACGGCGTCGCGAGGGCGGGCGCCGATCCTCG
>JBFJPA010000347.1:0-5503 GCA_041617355.1 Longimicrobiales bacterium | reverse complement strand
CAGGGCTGGAGACGCCGCTTTTTTTCGTAGGGGATGACACTGTTTTCGGGAGTCGCCCGGGAGTCGTCCCAGAGAGGGGAAAAAGGTCAAGGCTCCTTTCTGCACCGCCGATACTGCGAGGAACCGGCGACGGGGCCGGTGCATGACACGGCAGGAGGCAGATGAAGGGAATCCCGGCGCCCACCACGGCGGACGACCCCCGGGCGGGGCCCGCTCGTGCGGGCGCCGAGCCGTCCTGGAGAACCCCGCTGGGGTGGAGCAGTCCCGCGGTTTATCTCGGCATTGGCGGGCTCCTCATCGCCCTCGGGCTCTTCGTCTGGACGATCAGCGCGACGGTGCGATCGATGTCTGCCGCAAACGCGGAGGCGGTCCGAACGGACACGCTGCTGCGCGGCATTGCCGATGTGCGAGCCCGCGTCGCTCAGCTCGACGCGAGTTATCGCCGCTACGCCGTGACGGGCTCGATCTCCGATCAGAGCGACTGGCGGGCCGCACGCGTCGCCATAATGGGGGCGCTGGTGGCCGTCCGTCGCAACGGCGTGCGGCCGGGTACCGCCGCGCGCCTGCCTGTCGCGGACAGCCTGATCGGGCAGTGGACCGCCCGACAGGAAGCGGCCGGCGTGCTGTTGCCGCCGGGTCCGGAGGGTCGGGCCCGAGTCGCCGAATCCATCCAGAGCGCGTCCCGTTCGATGGAGCAGACCATGCTCCGGCAGGAGATCGAGCGGCACCTGCGGGCGATCGAGTCGGCCGAGAGCCTGCACCTGCAGACCGACCGTCGGTTCGCGCAGCACATGGAACAGCGCGTCCTGCTGCTCGCCCTGCTCGCCTCCGGATTCGTCGCCACGGCGACCTTCATGCTGCTTTTCGCGCTCATCCAGCGCAGCAATCGCCTTTCACAGTTGAACCGGCTGCTCGAACGGGAAGGCACCGAGCGCGGGTTCGCGGAAGCCGCGCTGGAGCGGCTGGGCCGGCGGCACCGCCTGATCCTCGAGTCGGCGGCCGACGGGATCCTCGAGCTGAACGCGGCGGGAACGGTCACGTTCCTGAATCCGGCGGCGATCCGCCTGCTCGGCGTGACCGGATCGCACGCCGCCGGCGTCTCGTTCCGCCAGATGCTGGCGGGCGCGGACGAGGCGGCGACCGGAACGCAGGCGAAGCACGTCGCCCGGACCATGGACGCGATCGACGCGGCACTGCGTGATGGCGCCGTCCATGAAGACACGAACGGCCTGTTCCTGCCGAAGAACCGATCGCCTTTGCCGGTCGAGGTCCTGATCGCGCCCATCCGGGACCGCGGCGAGATCGCCGGCGCGGTGTTGACCTTCCGCGACGCGACACAGCGTCGCGAGATCGCCCGCATGAAGGATGAATTCGTGGGCATGGTCAGCCACGAACTGCGCACGCCGCTGACCTCTGTGCGGGGCTCACTCGGCCTGCTGTTGAGTGGCAAGCTCGGCACCCTGACGGATGCCGGCCACCGCATGTTGGCCATCGCCGTGCAGAATACCGACCGCCTCATCCGCCTCATCAACGACATCCTCGATGTCGAGCGCATGGAGTCGGGCCTGGTGCTGTTGCGGCGGGAGCCGATCGCGGCTGGACACCTGGTCGACGACGCGATCGCTGCCGTCGAGGCCACGGCCGAACGAGCCCGTGTCACCATCACGTTGGAAGGTCGAACCGATCTGCGGGTGAGCGCCGATCGTGACCGCATCGTACAGGCGCTGACGAACCTGCTGGACAACGCGGTCAAGTTCTCGCCCATGGGCGGCTCGGTCCGCGTCGCGATCGACGCGACCGGTCACGAAGTCCGCTTCACCGTCAGCGACACGGGTCGGGGCATTCCCACCGACGCGCTGGAAAGCGTGTTCGACCGGTTCCGTCAGCTCGATTCGACGGCCACGCGCGACAAGGGAGGCAGCGGACTCGGCCTGACCATCACCCGCGCCATCATCGAACAGCACGGCGGCCGGATCTGGGCGGAGAGCGCGAACGGCACGGGCGCGACGTTCCACTTCACGTTGCCCGGCCACCTCGCCGAAGCAACGTCGGCGGACCGTCCGCTCGTGCTCGTATGCGATGAAGACGTCGCGAGTGCCAGCGCGATCCACGCCATGCTCGAGCGAAACGGGTACGCGGCCGCCGTATGCTCGACTGAAGACGAGTTCGTCGAGGTCGCGGCGTCCCGCCCGCCGGCCGCCGTTCTGCTCGGCCGGCTCGCTCAGGCGAGCGATGACTGGGCGTTGCTCGAGTCGCTGCGCGACACGACCGATGCGTCGTGTGCGCCGATCGTCGTGCTGCGCGTGATCGGGCCGGACACTTCGTGCGCCGGCGATGTCGACGGCTGTGTCGTCGATCCCGTGGACGAAGCGACACTCGTGGAGGCGCTGGAAGCAGCGCTCTCCCGCAGGACACCGAGGCGCGTTCTCGTCGTCGAGGACGACCTGGACCTGGCTCGCGTGCTCGTCACCACGCTGCGCACGCACGGCATCGAGGCGGAGCACGCCGCGACCGGCCGCGACGCCATCCGCCTGTGCGAGCAGCGCGAGCCCGACATGGTCATCCTCGATCTGGTCCTGCCCGACGGCGATGGCTTCGACGTCGTCGACTGGTTGCGCCGTCACGACCGACTCCGTGCTGCGCCCCTCGTCATCTACTCCGCCAAGGAAGTGGACGGTCGGGATCGCTACCGCCTGCAACTCGGTCCCACCGAGTTCGTGACGAAGGGCAGGGTCGCGCCGGATGAGCTGGAGCGCCGGATCCTGGCGCTACTCCGACAGGCCGTCGACACGGGAGTCGAAGCGGCATGAGCCGAAAAGTCCTGATCGTCGATGACGAAGACGACATCCGCGCGGTCGCGCAAATGAGCCTCGAGCTGGTGGGCGGCTGGACCGTCATCACGGCCGGATCCGGTGACGAAGCGCTCGGCCTCGCGGCGCGCGAGCAACCCGACGCGATCCTGCTCGACGTGATGATGCCGGAGCTGGACGGACCGGCGACGCTGGAACGACTTCGGAACGACCCGACGACGCGACCCATACCGGTCGTCTTTCTGACGGCGAAGGTGCAGGCTGCGGACCGTCGCCACTATGCGACGCTGCCGGTCGTCGGCGTGCTGGCCAAACCATTCGACCCGATGGAGTTGCCGGCACAGGTGGCGGACCTCCTCGGCTGGGCCGCGTAACGACATGGCGGAACTGGCGCACGACCTGGCACAGAACGGCTCGCGGCCGGCCACACCGGACGTGAACGCCGCCATCGGCGCGCTCTGGGAGCGCTTCAAGGGGATCGCATTCGAGCGCCTCGCCACGATCGACACGGCCGTCACGGCGCAACACGCGAACCAGCTGGATGATGACCTGCGCCGGCGGGCCGAACGGGAGGCGCACAAGCTGGCCGGCTCGGTCGGATCGTTCGGATTCGCGGAAGGCTCGCGCATCGCACGCGAGATCGAGCTGCTGCTGCAGAGCCCGCTCGGACCGGCGGAGACCGGCCGCGTCGAATCGCTCGCGGCCCAACTGCGCGAGGTGCTGCAGAAGCCCGGCAGTCAGGCCGCCGATCCGGGTCCAGCGGAAGCGCTGTCCGCCGCCGCGCGACCTGCGCGCGACATGCGGCCGCTGCTGCTCATGGCGCTTGCCGACGGTCAGCGCGCATGCCAGATCGCGGACGAGGCAGAAGCCCGGCGGCTGCGGCATCGCGCGGTCGGCGATGCGACCGACGCCCGTGCCGCACTCGGCGAGGACCCGCCCGATGTGGTTCTGCTGGATCTGCTGCTGGACGGGCAGATCGACCACGGCCTGGCGCTGCTGGACGAAGTCGTCCGCCGGATCCCGCGCGCGCTGCCGGTCGTCGTCGCGGCCAATATCACGGCCGAGCAGCGGCTCGACGCACTGCGACGCGGCGCCCGCGTCGTGTTCACGAGCGCCGCCTCGCCCGTCCACATCGTCGAAAAGGCGGCGGAGCTGCTGGCCTCGCCCGATGCCGCGCCGTGTCGCGTACTGCTCGTCGATGACGATGCTGACACGCTGGCCCGCACCGCCGAACAGCTGCGTGCGCCACGCACCGAAGTCATCACGCTCGATGACCCGCAGCGGTTCTGGGAGACGCTGGAACGGACACGGCCGGACGCTGTCCTCGTCGATGAAGCCATGCCGGCGCCGTCGGGACTGGAACTGTGCGGCGCGATCCGAGGCGACCCACGGTGGGCCAACCTGCCGGTGCTCGTCCTGGCCGCCGCCGGCGACTGCGACACCGTGACGCGCGCGTTCGCGGCGGGTGCGGACGACCTGGTCGTCCTGCCGTCTGCCGGTCCCGAATTGCGCGCCCGGCTCGACCGCAGCCTCGAACGTCGGCGCATGCAACGCACGATCGCGGAGCAGGACCCGCTCACCGGTCTCGCCAATCGGCAACGTTCGCTGGCCTCGCTCGATGGGCTGATTGCCGCCGCGGAACGACAGAGACAAGCACTTTCGGTCGCGATCGTCGATGTCGACGGCATGCACGACGTGCTCACACAATTCGGCGAATCCGTGGCCGACGCCATGCTCCAGCGCGTGGGCCGCGCACTTGCCGCTCTGGTCGGCCACGACGAAGTCGCAGGTCGCTGGGATGGCGATGCGTTCGTGCTCGCGCTGGCCGGTTGCGATGCGGATGACGCCGTCGCTCGGCTGCGGCGCGTGCTCGACCGTCTCGCGGCCGCGCCCGTCGTCGCAGCTGACGGAACGATACTGGTCCCGAGCTTCTGTGCGGCCGTGGCGACGCACCCGATGGATGGCCAGGACGCGCACGCACTGATTTGTGCGGCGGAGCAGGGGGTCCGCGCCACAAAGGGCGAAGGTCGCGGCGAGGTGACGGCCGTCGGGTGGTCGAAGCGCGGCGACGGGCCGACCGAACTGGTCGACATCGCGCTCGTCGAAGATGACGTCGCACTCGCCGGCCTGCTCGGTCACACGCTCGAGACGCGGGGCCATTCGACCCGCGTGATCTGCGACGGCGCACAGGCCGTGGAAGCGCTGTGCGGTCCGACGCCGCGCCTGCGGGCCCGCGTCATCGTCCTGGATGTCGATCTGCCCGGACGGGATGGCTTCGACGTGCTGCGCGCACTCGCGCGCGACGGCGTGACGGAACGGTCACGCGTCGTGATGCTGACCGTGCGCGCGACGGAACCGGAAGTTGTGCGAGCGCTCGAGATGGGCGCCTTCGATCACATCGCGAAACCGTTCAGTGTGCAGATCCTGATGCAACGGCTCCGGCGCGCGCTGGGAGAGTGAGTATGAACGCGGGCGAACTGCTTCCGACACTGGTGGCCGCGATGGCCGGCGCGCTGATCGGCTCCCTCGTGATGCTGCTCGGACACGGCGCGTGGCTGCGTCTGTTCGGCCGCTGGAGCGCGCCGCGGCTGGCGCGTGCGCGAACCGCACTCTACCGCGGCGGCCGGGACGACGCCGTCGCCGCGCTGTCTTCGCTGCCGTACCGGTTGCGTTTGCGGCTGCTCGGCGAGCTG
>JBFJPA010000346.1:0-5516 GCA_041617355.1 Longimicrobiales bacterium | reverse complement strand
TCAGCTCGAACGGCGCCTCCGCGCGGCCCGCGCTCTTCACCTTGTCGTAGCCCCGACGCGACACCGCGACCACGCGGCTGTCCAGCCGCACGTGCGGTCGAATCGCCGGGAGCGCCGCAAGGGGCTCGAGGTAGCGCGTCACGAGCTCGCCACCCAGCGGAAGCTGCTCCTCGTCCGGCATCGTCCAACCCGTCGTTTCCAGCATGCGGCGGGCACTCGGGTCCACCAGATATTTCCATGGCGAGAACAACCGCACGTGTGCCCACTGCCGGACGCTCGCGCCGACGTTGTCGCCCGCCTCCAGGACCAGAGGCATCTCGCCGCGCGCCACGAGGTGGGCCGCCGCGGCCAGTCCGATCGGCCCGGCTCCGATTACGGCAACGGGCAGGCGCTCCGTCGTGGCATCAAACGCTTCGTTCATGGTCCGGCTCCGTTATTGTTGGTAGTAACAACATTCAGGCTCAAAAAAAAAAAAAAACCCATCAGATGCTGCAGCACGTCCCGTTCGAGGTGTCCACCCGCGCCGCGGCGGCGTTGGCCAGCCGGGCCACCAGACGCGCCGCGGCCTCTCGCACGCTCGGATCGAAATCCTCCAGAAGCCGCATTTCCTGCTCCAGCAGCTCCCTCTCGATACGTCGCTTCAACGCTGCCCCCGCGCGTGTGGCCTGCACGAGGATGGAGCGCCCGCTGGCCGGGTTTTCCCGGCGCTCGGCGTACCCCTTCTTCTCGAGCGCATTCACGACGCGGCTGGTCGTGCTCTTGTCGAGGAACAGGGCCGCGGCCAGGTCGTTGATAGACAGGGGGCCCCGCTCGACGAGCGCATCGAGCGCCTCCGATTGCCGGACCGAGACGTCGTGACAGCAGATGCGGTCGCGGTCGCGGAAGCCGTAGACGCGGATCAGGCCGGAGAGCGCGTCCCGCAGCTCGCGGGCGTGCGCCTCGAGGGTGGCATCGGATCGGCGCGAGCGAGTCGTTGTCATACCCCTCCAGGTAACTGTTGCTACTGACAACTATCGGACGAAGGGCGCGGGATGTCAAGCCGCCGTCGCCCCGCCGATCGGCGGGAGTCGGCCCCGTCCCCGGGAGGGGTCGTGGTTCATTGGCCCGCCTCGGCGATGCGCCGCGCCTCGACCTCCAGGTTCAGGGCCGGGTCGTCATGGCCGTGCTGGCGGTAGATCGCCGCGAGCGCGTGCATGCGCTGCGCAATGCGCAGCAGTGCATCGGGCGTGTGCGCGACGGAAGCGGCGGCGGCGAACGCGTTCAAGGCGTCCTGCACACGTCCCTGCAGTCCGCGTGTCCAGGCGATGGCCAGGTGCGCGTCGGCGGCGCGGCCGCGGTTGCCGATCTGCTCGTTGAGTCCGAGCGCGACGTCGAACCAGTGTGCGGCGCGGTCGAAATCGTGCAAGGCGAGGCAGGTGTTGCCGAGGTTGAACGCCGCGGGCGCAGCTGCTGCGTGCAGTCCGAGTCGGTCATAGATGGAAAGGGCCTCGCGTAGGAGGCGTCTCGCTTCTTCGAAGTCTTCCCGGTCCTGTGCCAGCATGGCCAGGTTGTTCAGTGTCTCTGCGGGCGAACGTTCTTCCCCGAGTTCCCGGCGCAGGCGCAACGCCTCCTCGAGCGCTTCCCGACCGCCTTTGGCGTCGCCTCGAGCGTGTCGGAGGATGCCGAGATCGTTGAGGGTGTCGGCCTGACCGTGGCGGTCGCCGACGTCGTTGCGCAGGGCGAGCGCCTGTTCGAGGTGCTTGGCGGCGAGGTCGAGGTCGCCACGGTCGCGGTGCAGGGCTCCGACCGTGTGGAGGGCGCGCGCGTGCATGGGAGTCAGCCCAGCCGTTTCGGCGCGGGTGGCAGCGTCGGTCGCAAGCGCGAGGGCGTCGTCGAGCTGGCCGCGGGCCTGTGCGATCGATGCCAGGTTGAGCAGCGTGTTGGCGATGCTACCGACATCGCCGAGCCGCTCGAAGATGGCTTTCGCCTGACCGTAGACGCGCACGGCCTCGTCGTAATCCGCACGGATGTGGTGCACGGTCGCGATGTTGCCGAGTGCGTTGGCGCGACCGCGTTCAGCGCCCAGTCGCTCGACGATGGCCAGGGATTCGCGCAGTCGATCGAGCGCCTCGTCGTACCGGTCCAGCCGAGCGAGTGCATCGCCGATGGAGAGGAGCACGGTTGCCCTGCCCTGCTCATCGCCCAGCGCGGTGACCTCTCTCAGTTCCGTCTCGAAGATACGGACGGCCGCCGCGAAGTCCCCACGGGAGCGGTGCACGAGACCGATGTTGTGGAGAGCGACGGCTTCGTCATCGCGGTCGCCGCGCGCGGCGGCAGCCTCGCGTGCTGCCTCGAAATGCTGCAACGCCTCGTCGTACCGTCCGAGATCGACGAGGGCGAGCGCCATGTTGCTGCGCACGCCGAAGCGCGCTTCTTCGGCGTCGAGTGCTTCGAAGATCGTCGCGGCCTCCCGAAACCGCTCGAGCGCGAGCTCGTTCTCGCCGCGTGTGCGATACAGCGATCCCAGCTGGTCGCAGACCATGCCATAGGTTCCTGTAGCGCGGTCCTCGTCGGTTGCGCGCTCACGAACCCGTGTCAGCAGTTCCAACGCGGCGGCCGGGTCCCCCACCGCCTCGAGCAGTGCGGCCAGCACGACGGAACACCGACGCTTGCCCTGTTCCACGGCCCAGGCGTCGGTGTGCTCGAGCACGGCACGCGTCGCGGCAGAGCGCCGCGCTTCGACCTGGGCCGGAGCGAGTACCGTCGCCGCCGGCCTCGCATCGCCTGCGAGAGTCTGAGCCAGACCGTCGAGCCAGCCAGGCAACTCACCGTGAACGATGTGTCCGCGATCGGCATACAGCGTCTCCAGGCTTCGTACTGCGCGCAGCGGCTGGCTGCCTTCGCGCACGAGCCAGGTGAAGCCGCGTGCGACATCGGCGTCGCCGCGCAGGTGCAGGTATCCCGGATCGGCCTCGAGATCCGCGCCCGAGAAGCCGACGAACAGCCAGTGCCCGAAGCGGAGCAGGTGGCGGATGCATTCGTCCGTCGCAGGTGGCAGCCCGCGTTTCCGCTGGGACAACGTGTCGACGAGTGTGTCGGGAGCATCGGCGGACCCGTGGATCTTGAGCAGCTGACACGGCGCGTCGGCGCGTTCGAGCAGTGCCGGATCGTCGGCGAGCGCCCGCATCTGTTCGGGCCGGTAGCGCACGTCCAGTGGCGTGTTCACCGTCTGGAACGCGGCTTCCAGCACTCGGTCGAAGTTGGTCGTGAGGATCGCGCGCACGCAGCCTGCGCGAGCGAGCGTGGCGAGCGCCAGGTGCGATGCATTCGGCTCGTCGCCATCGAGACAACGCAAGACCTCGAAGTAGCGATGCCTCAGGCGGCCGACGATGACCTCGGCCTGGTATTCCGGAGGGAAGCGGTCGGCACGCTGGCGTTCGGACACGATGTGCGCGAAGCCGTTCGCCGCCTCCCTGCCCACGTCCGGCTCGACTTGCCGGGCCAACGCCTCGACGACCGCCTGGTTGACCTCCCACCACGACGGCAGACAGGTGGGTGGCGCCACGGAGACGCCGGCGCCGACGAAAACGACGAGGCGGCCGTCCCGCGCCGCGTGCGTGAGGGCGGGTGTAACTCCTGTTTGCCCCATGGGTCCTTCCCTGTCGTTTGGCACGCGTCGCTGGCAACTTGGTTCGGCGGTGTCATCCGGGCAACGCGAATGCCGTCGCAGGGCGGAAAGCGCGTCGTGCGGGGATGGGCCCCCTCTGTGCACGATGGGTTTGGACGTCGGCATACGCTTCATTAGCTTCTGGCGAAACACCGCAGGCTCACCCGTAGACTGGGCCTCCTATGTCCATTCGCCTGCTCACTCTCGGAATGCCTCGCGTCGAAGTCGACAGCGGCGAGCGCGGCCCGTTCGACGCTCTGACACCCGCCGAACTGACCATCGCCTACGTCCGCACGGCGCCGCCCCGACTCGATCGATACCGCAAGGACGCGCCCGGCCCGGTCATCGACCTGATGGACCGTTGCCTTGCCAAGCGGCCGGAGCACCGACCGACCATGGAGGAGGTGTTGGGGCGCTGCGGGCGTAGCGCGATTTTGCCGTAAATCCATCGCCGTCGCCCCCCATTCCCCTTGATTCCTCCACTGCGCGTGATTAATCAGTACAGCCTCCTGCCAAAAACCGCCCTTCTCACCAGCAAGGGGGCACGCCCATGGACCGCCGAGATTTCTGCCGTTCCGCCGTTGCCGCCGGCCTGGCCGGCTCCTTCCCATGGTTGTCTGCGTGTGACGCCACGCGAGCCGACCGAAGTGTCGCGGCCGTTTCGCTCGACGGTGCCAGCAAGGAGCTGGAGCGCGCCGCGATCCGGGAGTTGGGCGAGAGCATGGCCGGGCCGCTCATGATGGCCGACCACCCGGATTACGATGCTGCGCGGATGATCTGGAACGGCATGCACGACAAGCGGCCGGCGCTGATCGCGCGCTGTCTGAACGCGCAGGATGTGAGCCACGCCGTGAGCTTCGCGCGGGATCACAATCTCCTGCTCGCGGTGCGCGGCGGCGGCCACAGCTGGCCGGGCAAGTCGGTGTGCGACGGTGGTCTGATGATCGATCTGTCACGCATGAATACGGTGCGCGTCGATGCGGCGCAGCGAAGCGCACACGCGCAGGGCGGCGCCACGCTGTTCGGCCTCGACACGGCGGCGCGCGAGCACGGCATGATCACGACGGCTGGCGTCGTCTCGCACACGGGCGTCGGCGGCTTCACGCTGGGTGGCGGGTTCGGCCGCTTGAATCGGAAGTTCGGTCTGGCGATCGACAACCTGCGCTCCGCCGAGATCGTGACGGCCGATGGCCAGATCCGGCGGATCAGCACGGAAGCCGAGCCGGACCTGTTCTGGGCGATCCGTGGCGGTGATGGAAACTTCGGTGTCGTTACGGAATTCGAGTACCAGTTGCACCCGTTCCCGCACGAGGTCCTCTCGGGCATGGTGATCTGGCCGATCGAGCAGGCGAAGCAGGTGCTCGACTTCTATGGCGGCTGGTACTCGCGACTTTCGGATGATCTCTATGTCGGCCCCGCCATGTTGACCATGCCGGACGGGCAGGGTGTCCTCGCCATGGAGATCGTATACGCCGGCGATCCTGCCGCGGGCGAGCGCGAGCTCGCGCCGCTGCTGCGCGTCGGCAAGCCGATCCAGAACGGCGTCGGCTTGAACGATTACATGATCATGCAGACGCAGGAAGATGACACGGCGCACTTCGGTATTCGATCGTATGCGAAGAACGGCATGGTCAGGCAGGTCACACCCGCGCTCATCGCGGCAATGATCGAGTCGTACCGACCGGACCCGCGCGTCGCATTGTTCTCCCACACGGCGGGCGGCGCGGTGAAGCGCGTGGGCGAGCTCGACACGGCGTTCCCGCATCGCAACGCCGAGACCATGCTCGTCTTCGCGAGTTTCTGGGAGGACCCGGCGCAGGACCAGGAGGGCGCGGCGCTGACGCGCGAATGGTATGCCGCACTCGAGCCG
>JBFJPA010000345.1:0-5533 GCA_041617355.1 Longimicrobiales bacterium | reverse complement strand
CGCTAACAGAGTTTATCCAGGCCCTGCTGCCCGCGACCGCTCCGCGGTCCTACACGGAAGCGCTGTGGCGCTCGTTTGCTTCTGCGCGCGTCGAGCGCGCCGAAGCTCAGTTCCCGATTCCGATCCAGGACCTGGCCGCCGTTTGCCGCACAGCGGACCAGGCGGCGCTGTACCTCTTGCGTTCCGACGGGCTGCCCCTGACGGACGCCGCCTGGGAGCGCGTGGCAACTGCGGGATGATCCTGTCGCATTTCCTGCTCGGCTTCTCCGACAGCGTCGCCCGGCGCGATCGACTCGATGTGCCGGAGTTCGGCCATTCCATGTCGGCCGCGGTCCGCCACGTTTACGCATCGTTGGAGCGCCCGGTCGAAGGCACGATCATCACCGTCATGCGCGACGTGGCGGACGCTGCGAACGAGGCGCAGACACGCGACTTCGCGGACCTCCTCGAACGTCTGTTGGCCAGGGCCCGCGAGTCGCTCGCTCGCACGCCGGAGCTGCTGCCCGTACTGCGCAAGGCCGGCGTTGTCGATGCCGGTGCCAAGGGCTTCGTCCACCTCGTCGAGGGCGTCGCGGCGCTGCTCCGCGGCGAGCCGTTCACCACACTGAGCGTGCCACCCGACTTCACGGCCGGCGAACCGATCGCTGCCGCCGCCGCCGAATACCCGGAGGCCAGTGAACAGTACCGCTACTGCGTCGAGGGCCTGGTTCGCGGTGAATCGCTTCCCGATTCCGACTCCGTGCGCAGCGCGTTGCGCGAACGCGGCGACTCCCTGATCGTGCTCGGGGGCACCGGCGTGCTCAAGGTACACATTCACACCGATGAGCCCGAAACGGTCTTCGACTACCTGCGCACGACAGGAACGTTGGTCGCGCACAAGGCCGAGGACATGGCGGCGCAGCACGCGGCTGTCGAGCGCGCTGCGGAGGGCCATGTCCGACTCGCGCGTCGGCCCGTCAGTCTGGTCACGGACAGTGCGTGCAACCTGCCCGACGAGATCACGCGCGCGCACGGCGTCTACGTCGTGCCGCTTTCGATCGTGTTCGACGACGGCGCGCTGCGCGATGGCGTGGACATGTCGGCGGCCGAGTTCGAGGAGCGTTTACGCGACGGCGAACATCCGACCACGTCGCAGCCGCCGCCTGCGGCATTCCTGGACGCGTTCCGTCAGGCCGCTCAGGACGGCGAGGTCGTGCTCGGCGTGCTGCTGGGGTCGGGACTCTCCGGTACGTTCGCTTCGGCAGAAGCGGCGAGCAGGCAACTTCCCAGTGCGAATATCCGGCTGTTCGACTCGAAGTGCGCAGCGCTCACGCAGGGGATGCTGCTGCTGAAGGCAGCGGAGCTCGCCGAGGCCGGCTGGACGGTCGAGCGCATCCTGCCCGAGCTGGCGCGCATCCGTCAGCAGTCCGGCGTCGTCTTCACGGTGGAAGTCTTCGACAACCTGCTCGCGTCGGGGCGCGTGGGCCGCGGCAAAGTGATGCTGGCGGGATTGCTCGACATCAAACCGATTCTGGAGATCGATGCCGACGCAAAGGTCCAGCCGGTCGCGAACGTGCGCGGCAGTCGCCGCGTGCCCGAGCGCGTGTTGAACCTGCTCGAGCAACGCATTCCGCACGACGCGAAGCACGTTCGCTTCGGCATCATGCACATCGGGCGTCCGGAGATCGTGGAGTTCCTGCGGCCGGAGCTGGAGCGACGCTGGGACGCGACCGACATTCTGGTCACGCCGGTCACGCCCGTGATCGCGACGCACCTCGGCCCCGGCGCCTGGGGCCTCGCCTGGCAGATCGAAGACTGAGCGTTCAGGGAATTCGCGCGATCGCCTCGATTTCGACCTTCACGTCCTTCGGAAGTCGTGCCGCTTCGACCGTCGACCTCGCCGGCTTGTGGTCACCGAACGCCTTCGCGTACACCTCGTTCATCGCCGTAAAATCGCCCATGTCCTTCAGGAAGACCGTCGTCTTTACGACGGAATCGAGCGAGGTGCCTGCCGCCTCCAGGATCGCCTTTAGATTCGAGAACACCTGACGCGTCTGCGCGGCGATGTCGGCGTCGCCCACGAGTGTCATGGTGGCCGGATCCAGCGGGATCTGGCCAGCGGTGAAGACGAGATCGCCGCTGACGATGGCCTGGCTGTACGGCCCGATCGCTGCCGGTGCGTGCTCGGTATGGATCCGCTTCAATGCCACACGACCTCCGATTCCGTGAAGTTCAAGTTCCCGGCACTCGCGTGCCGTGGTGTTCGTGGACGACGGCACGCAGTTCATCCGGAGAGACCGTCGCGACGCCGGCCTTGCCGACTTCGATGCCCGCCGCGTGGTTCGCCAGTACGGCTGCTTCCGCCGATGATGCGCCAGCCGCGAGCGCGACCGTGACGACGGCCGTCACCGTATCGCCCGCGCCCGAGACATCGTAGACGGAACGAGCCACGGCGGGAACGCGGAGCAACTGCCCATCCGCGGTGGCGAGGGCCATGCCGTCCTCACCGAGCGTGAGTAGCAGGTTGTCGCAGCCCAGCCGCGTCCGCGTGGTCTGCATCCACTGCGGATCGTCCGGGTGAACCGGTGCACGGAGCGCGGCCGCCAGCTCGGACAGATTCGGCTTGAACACGGTCGCGCCCGCGTAGTCGAAGAAGAACCGGGCCTTCGGATCGACGACGACGGGGTGCCCGTGCGCGCGCGAGCGGCCGAGGGTCGCTGCGATGACCGGCGCCGTCAGCACACCCTTGTTGTAATCTTCGGCAGCCACGGCATCGACCTCGGCCGCGTGTCGCTGCACCGCGTCCACGAGTGCCGCCTCCGTCTCGGCATCCGCATCGGATTCCGACTCGCGATCGTACCGTGCGACCTGCTGGTAGCGGACGAGAACTCGGGTCTTGACCGTCGTCGGCCGCTCGCGCGCCACGACGAGTCCAGTCGCCGAGATGCCCGTCGCCTCGAAGGCGCGCCGCAACTTCTCGCCTTCCGCGTCATCCCCGACACAGCCGACGACCGTGCACCGGGCGCCCAGCGCGACGACGTTGGCCGCCACGTTGGCCGCACCGCCCAACGCCACCCATTCCTCGTGAACGCGAACGACCGGGACGGGCGCTTCGGGCGAGATGCGCGACGCGCCGCCGCGCAGGTACACGTCGAGCATGACGTCGCCCACGACGAGCACGCGCACGTCGCGAAACGCGTCCAGCAGCGAGTCCAGGCGTTCGGGTGTGATCCGGTCCACAGGGTCCTCAGGATGACGATCGGCGCGGCAAGCTAGGGCCGATCGCGGCATCCGGCGAGTGGGACCGGGTTACTGCTCCGGAGCGCCCGTCAGTAGGCATAACCGGCCACTTCGTCGGGGGACGGTGACACGCCGAGGCCCTCGGCAAGTCGGTTTACGAAATTGAAGTACGCCGTAATCATGTTGACCTGCAGGATCTCCTCGTCGCTGACCCCAGCCTCCCGCATGCCGAGGAGGTCCGATTCCTCCATTCCGTGAACGTCGCGCGTAAGTTTAACCGCATACCGGACCATCGCGCGAAGACGTCCCGACAGGTCCGCGGAATCCGGATCGGCCGTGAACCGGCGCACGCGGTCGGCATCCCGCCAGTGTGCCTGGAGCGCCGCCTCATGGTGTGCCACGCAGTAGGCGCAGCCGTTCGTCGCGGATACGGCGACCGCGATCGCCTCGCGTTCGTCGCGCGAGACTGTCGAACGCCCGAACATCAGGGCCAGGTACAGATCCAGGTGCGCGGCCATCGCCTTGGGCGCCAAACTCTGCACGCGCATAATGTCCGACAGCTTGCCACGGGAAGACAACACGCGCTCGTAAACGGCGCGCAGGTCGTTATCCGCATCCGTTGGTTCGATCGTGCGAATCCACATGGCTCTACCTCGTTCTCACACGTCGCTCGTCAGGCGATACTCGAACTCGTAGTAGTGATCGCCGTCCTCGATGCGGATGCCCATCTCCCCGCGCAGTCCCACCAACTGGTCGGTGCCGGAATCCGGGACGACACGGATCGTCAGCTGCTGCGCTTGCTTCGACATGGTGCCGCTATGCTGCAGCACGAAGCTGCCCGCTCGACCCGCCAGCGTACCGCTGACGCGTTCGATCGCGACGTATCCTGCGGATTCCGGGACCGCGGTCCTCGCCGCCAGCATTTCCCCCCGGCCGGTTGCCTCGAGGTCGCCGTGGTACCGTTTGTCGATGGCCAGACGGCTGACGGTTGAACCCGCCGCGTCGTCCGTCGCCTGTGGCTCCAGTTTCACGTCGAATCTGCCGGTTGCCCGATCGTGCATGGACCTTCTCCTTCGTGCGCATCAATTGCGAGCGTGCCACGATATTGCGGTGCCCTGGCCGGTCTCGCCAATCGATGACAAAGAAGGCGCCCGGCTCACGCTTCGAGCCGGGCGCGTTAAGCTGCTAAACGGGCGATATACCGAGCGTCTTTACTGCCTATGGATCACAATGCTGCCGCCTCCAATGGCGGTGGCGGCGTTCGAGTCCTCCAGAGATCCCATTTGGTTGTCATAGACGACGACATTGGTGGCAGCGTCCCAGAGCTTGATCCGGAAACGATCCGAACCGCCGCCGCCCGGTAGCGCGCCGTCGATCGCCGTGATGAGGAATCCAAAAGTTCCCGCGGCGCCCTGGATCTGGCCCTCGCCCTTGTACTGCGCCCGTGCTCCGGCGACGACCAGCCACTGGTAGCTCGTGCTGCGGAATGTCAGGCCGCCCGCCTTGAAGTGGAATTCGGTGTTGCCCGTCGGGACCGTGGCGCCCGGCCTGTACCTGGAGACGAAGCCGAACGACGCCTTGCCGGTCGTGCCGCCGTCCTGGGCGCAGCCGCTCCAGACGCAGGCACCCGCCGGTGAGTCGAACCAGCCGCCGCCGGTCACGTAACTGCCGGACGGGTCGTAGACCACGATGTAGGCGGGCTGGTCGCTGGTGCTCGAACGTGACCCGGTCAGATCGCCGTCACTCACCGTCGCGACTACGGTGTAGACGCCCGCCGCCGCGTACGTGCGCGAACCGGTGGCCGAGCCCGCACCGGCGGACTCCGTCACGCCGGCCGCGGACGTCGAGCCATCATCCCAGGCGATCCCTGCGGTGTGCGTGTCAGCGGGATTCGCGTCCGTGAACGACGCCGTGACGGTGACGGCGGTTCCCAGCGCGACAGGTGCTGCGGGCAGAGCGATGCCCGTCACCACGGGCGCCGCATTCTCCTCGGCCACGAGGAACGGCGACAGCGAGGTGACGGTTCCGCAGATGATGTCGTTCACCGCGTCCAGCGACGTCGTGACGTTGGTCCACGCGCCGTTCTCGTAGTGCAGCAGCTTGAGCTTGCTCTCATTGCCGTAGCTCGCGCCGGAGTAGTCGAAGCAGAGCGTGACCGAGCCGCTAAACGTGGCCGTCGTCTGCACATCGTACCATGTCGGCGGGTTTCCGAGGCGGAATCCGCCGGGTGAGGGTGGGCCGCCCTGCCCGACCGTGGCCGAGGTCACGGTGGTCTGGCCGCCGGCGGTCACGTTGTCGAAGGTCAGCTGGACGG
>JBFJPA010000344.1:0-5569 GCA_041617355.1 Longimicrobiales bacterium | reverse complement strand
TGCGGCTGCTCGGCGAGCTGGCCTCCAGCCGGGAAGGGCACGACCGTGATCGAATTGCGGATCTCGCGCGCGCGGCAGGCATCACGCGCCGCGCCGAGCGCATGGCGCACAGCCGTTGGTGGTGGCGGCGGCTGCGCGGCGCGAGCACGCTCGCGTTGATCGGTGCCGATGAGATCCTCGTCCTGTCTCTGTTGCGCGATCCGCACCCGGGCGTGCGCGCGCAGGCGGCCGAGCTGGCCGTCAGCCGGCCGACCGCCACGGTCGTGAACGCGCTGCTCGAGAACCTGGAAGATCCGGCGGCGTTGTGCCGCTGTGCCGCGCAGGAGGCGTTGCTGCGGCTCGGCTCATCGGCCGTGCCCGCACTGGCATCGTATCTCGAGGGCGGCACTGGCGATGCCCGCTCGGCGGCCCTGCTGGTTGCATTGGAGATGGCGCAGCCGGCGTTCACGCGGGCGGCTATACGCCTGTGCGAGGACCCGGATCCCGTGGTGCGCGTGCGCACGGTTGGCCTGCTCGGCGCCATCGGCACGCTCGAAGGCGCCGAAGCGCTGACCCGTCGTCTGGATGATCCGGCCGCACCCGTCCGCGCGGCCGCTGCGCGCGCACTCGGCCAGATTGGCCATTGGCCCGCGGCTCCTGAAGTGGCCGCACTGATGCGCGACCGTTCCTGGGAGGTTCGCCATGCGGCGGGCCTGGCGCTGCGTGGGCTGGGCAGTCCCGGCGCCCTGTTGCTACGCCGATTCCGAGAGGACGGCAACCCGTTCGCGTCCGACATGGCGCGCCAGATCCTCGATCTGCCGGCAACGGCGGAGGCTCCCGCATGACAGCGCTCGCAGGCTGGCTCGGCGACATCGCGCTGGTCCGCTTCGAGTGGGCCGTGCTCGCGTATTTCGCGCTGGCCAACATCTGGTACCTGATCCTGCTGGCCGGCGCGACGAAGGAGATGCGCAATCTCGCGGGCCTCTCGATCGGCCACGCTCGCGCGCGTCTGCCGCGCTCGCCGCTCGCGCCCTCGATCAGTCTGCTGGTGCCGCTTCGTGATGCTGTCGGCACGGCCGTCGACCGGGTGGCGGCACTGCTCGCGTTGCACTACCCGGGTCTCGAGGTCGTCGTTATCGACGACGGCTCGACCGACGGCACGGTCGAGGCGTTGCGCGAGCACTTCAACCTCGTGCCGGTGCACCCCGTCTACCGCCGCACGCTCTCGTCGACGCCGGTCAGCGCACTGTACCGCTCGGCGTTCTACCCGAATCTGACGGTGGTCGAAAAGCCGCATATCGGCGGTCGGGCCGATGCGTTGAACGCCGGTCTCGATGTGGCCAACGGCGAGCTGGTCTGCGCGCTGCGCAACGGCATGCTCATCGAGGCGGACGGCCTGCGCCGGATCGTGCGGCCGTTCCTGGAGAATGACGAGGTGCTCGCGGCAGGCGGCACGATCCGCGTCGGTAACGAGGCGACCGTGCGCGGTGGCCGCGTCGTGGAGCCGCGGATTCCGCGCAACCCGCTGGCCGGTTTCCAGGTCATCGAGTCACTGCGCAGCTTTCTGTCCGGCCGCCTGGGCTGGAATCGCGTTGGCGGCAACCTGGTGCTGGCGGGCACGTTGTCGCTGTTCCGTCGTCGCTCCGTGATCGAAGTGGGCGGCTACGCGAGCGACAGCGATGGCGAGGATGTCGAGCTGGTGTTGCGGCTGCGTCGCCGCGGATATGAAACGGGAGGGCCGCGTCGTGTCGCCTTCGTACCGGATCCGGTCGGCTGGACCGTCGCACCGACGACGACGACCGAGGTCGGCCGCGCGCGCGAGCGCGACCACCGCATCCTGGCGGCCGCGTTGTGGAGGCATCGGGCCGTGTTCCTGAACCGGCGCTACGGCGTGCTCGGCCTCGTCATTTTCCCGCACGTCGTGATCATGGAGCTGCTCGCGCCGGTCGTCGAGCTGCTGGGCGTGCTCGGCCTCGCGCTGGGCATGGCGCTCGGCGTGTTCGATGCCGCGTTCGCGGTCCTGTTCCTGTTGTTCGCGTACGGGCTGGGCGCCGTGTTGACCGTGTTCACGCTCGTCATGGACGAGATGTGCTTCGAGCGGTATGCGCGCCTGTCGGACCGGCTGCGCCTCGTGTGGTGGGCGCTGCTCGAGCCCATCGGGTACCGTCAGCTCTCGACGTTCTGGCGGCTGCAGGGCCTCGAGAAATTCCTGCGCGGCCGGCCCCGGCCTTCGCCGGCCTCGCCGCCGCCCGGCTCGCCCGAAGACGCAATCACAGGCGTCCGCCTCACGGCCTGACGCCGTCGCGAGACGCGCCTGCAGTTCGCCCGGCACGCCCGCCGTCACCGGGATGACCGGCCATCCCGAAACCAAGCTGGCGCGGCCCCGGATCGGCTCCACCCGGCCCGCTGAACGTGCGCCGTCCGCGCGGCTCGACGACATTCCGGGTCACCGCCTCCTCGCAACCGGAGCACGCCTCATGCGACTCCCGCTTTTGGCCGGCGTCCTGCTGCTGCTGCCGATGGCCGTCGCGGCACAGGCAACCCCGCCCCCGAACCCGTGCACGGCCGCCGAATACCATGTGTTCGATTTCTGGACCGGTGAATGGACGGTGACCGACCCGCAGGGCGCGACCGTCGGCTCCAACGTGATCCGCTCCGTGTCCGGTGGCTGCGCACTGCTGGAAAGCTGGACCGATGCACGCGGCACGACCGGCACGAGCATCAACTATTACGACCCGCGCACCCAACGCTGGACCCAGGTCTGGGTCGGCGAAGGTGGCTCGATTCTGCACCTGCAGGGCGGCATCGTGGACGGCGTCATGGAGCTCGGCGGCGAGCGACAGGCCCCCGACGGCACCCGGGTCCGCGACCGCATCCGCTGGACACCGAATCAGGACGGCACCGTCCGCCAGCACTGGGAGATCTCGCGCGACCAGGGCGAGACGTGGGAGACGCTGTTTGACGGGGTTTATAAACGGAAGGGATAAGGGATAAGGGAGAGGGACAGGGAGAGGGACAGGGAGAGGGACAGGGAGAGGGACAGGGAGAGGGAAACGGAAGGGAACGGCAAAGAAAGGCACGCCGCTCGGTCAGACCACGAACGAGCCCGTGTACGGGTCCCGTGAACGCGCCCATGCCCATGCCTGCGCCCGGGCGTGGCCCACGGTTGTCCGCCCCAGCAGCCTCCCGGTAAGTTCCGCCGGCGTTTTTCCGGCAGGAAATCGAAAACGAGGTGAGGCGTGGCGGACAGCTTCGATGTGATCGTGATCGGCTCGGGACCCGGCGGCTACGTCGCCTCGATCCGGGCGGCTCAGTTGGGATTCAGCGTCGCCTGCGTGGAGGCGGACAAGCTCGGCGGCGTCTGCAACAACGTCGGCTGCATTCCGACCAAGGCGATGCTGGAGAGCGCGAAGTACGCCAAGAAGGTCGGGGAGCTGGCGGACCACGGGATCACGGCCGGTGAGGTGAAGCTGGATCTGGTCGTGGCATCGAAACGGGCCAAGAAGGTCTCCGAGCAGGGCGCCCGCGGCACGGCCTACCTCTTCAAGAAGAACAAGATCGAGCACGTGCAGGGCTGGGGCCGTCTGGCCGGCAAGGGCAAGGTCACGGTTTCCGGCGACAAGGGCGATCGCACGCTCACGGGCAAACACATCATCCTGGCAACCGGCTCACGCCCGCGCTCGCTGCCGTTCCTGAAGATCGATGGCGACCGCGTCTGGAGCTCCGACAACGCCGTGTTCCCGAACGATCGGCCCGAGACGCTGGCCATCATCGGCGCCGGCGCGATCGGCATGGAGTTCGCCGACGTCTACAACGCGTTCGGCACGAAGGTCACGGTCATCGAAGCGCTCGACCAGATCCTGCCACTCGAGGATGCCGACGCGGCGGCCGTCGTCGAAAAGGCGTACAAGAAGCGCGGCATCGAGATGCACGTCTCGGCCATGGTCGAGAAGGCGGACGTCGGCAAGAAGGGCGTCAAGTTGACCGTGAAGATGAAGGACGGGAAGACCAACACGCTGGAGGTCGAGCGTGTGCTGGTCGCCGTCGGCCGCGCGCCGATCATCGAGGACATCGGTCTCGAAGCGGCCGGCGTGAAGACGGAGAAGGGCTTCATCAAGGTCGACGACCACCTGCGCACGACCGCGCAGGGTGTGTACGCGATCGGCGATTGCGCCCGACCTCCGCTGCTCGCGCACAAGGCATCCCACGAAGGCATCAAACTCGTCGAGCACCTGGCCGGCAAGGGCCATGGCATGGTCGACTACGCGAACATCCCGAACGTCACCTACTGCCACCCCGAGGTCGCCTCCGTCGGGCTGACCGAGAAGCAGGCACGCGAGAAAGGCCTCGACATCGAGGTCGGCACCTTCCCGTTCAGCGCGAGCGGCCGCGCCCGCGCCGCCGGCGAAACCGAAGGCATCGTCAAGATCATCCGCGACAAGAAGTACAGCGAGGTGATCGGCGCGCACATCGTCGGGTCGAGCGCCAGCGAGCTGATCGCGGAGTTCGTGCTGGGCCGACACCTCGAAACCACCGTCGAGGAGATGGAAGCGGCCATTCATCCGCACCCGACGTTGTCGGAGGCGATCGCGGATGCGGCGCTCGCGGCTCTCGGTAGAGCGATTCATATCTAGAACGGAACGGGTCGCGGGGCGCGCACGGGGGCAGGGGCGCGTGAACGGGGCACGGGTCCCGGGCACGGGAACGGGAACGGGAACGGCGGGTGTCCTCCTGTTTCTCGCGCTGGCTTCGCTCGCGGGGTTCACGGGGCTCATGCTCTTGGGGCATGAGCCGTTTGCCACGTGGTACTACCTGTTCGCGTGGTTCCCGACGCTGGTCGCGGCGGACGCGGTGGTCGCGTTGCTCGGTGCGGCGGGGCCGCGGGGCTCGTTTCTGTTGCTGTCCCGACCGCGCCACCTGCTGAGCGTCCTCGGCTGGTCGTCCGTCATCTGGCTGTTCTACGAGCTGTTCAACCTGCGGCTTCAGAACTGGTACTACGTGCTGGTGCCGGAGGACCGCGTGGTCCGCTGGGCGTTCACCGTCATCGCGTTCGCGACGGTGCTGCCGGCGGTTTTCCTGTCCGAGCGGATCCTGCGCGGGTTGCGCGTCGCGTGGAACGTGCGCTGGAAACCGCTGCGGATGACGGCTCCGCGGCTGCATGGCATCCAGCTCGTCGGCCTCGTGTTCCTCGTGCTCGTGTTGGCGTGGCCGCGCTACTTCTTTCCGCTGGTCTGGGGCGCGACGACGCTGATCATCGAGCCGATCGTGTATCGGCGCGCGCCGGACCGCTCGATTCTGGGCGACCTCGAGAAGGGCGAGCCCGGACGGCTGCTGCGTCTGCTGCTCGGCGGCATGGCGATCGGACTGTTCTGGGAGCTGTTCAACATCCGGGCCCGCGCGAAGTGGATCTACACGGTGCCCGGCCTCGAGGACGTCAAGCTCTTCGAGATGCCGGTGCTCGGCTTCTTTGGATTCCCGCCGTTCGCCGTCGAGTGCTTCGTCCTCTGGCAGGCGCTCGTCATTGTCGGTGCGGCCGTGCCGAGTAAACCCGATTTGCGCTTCCCGCTCAGCCGCGCGCGCCGTTTCGTCG
>JBFJPA010000343.1:0-5591 GCA_041617355.1 Longimicrobiales bacterium | reverse complement strand
TCCTCGCCGATGAGCCGACCGGTAACCTGCACTCCGCGCAGGGTCGCGAGATCATGGACCTGTTCAAGCGCCTCAACGATCAGGGCACGACGATCATCCAGGTCACGCACTCGGAGACGAACGCGTCGTACGGGCATCGCACGATCGAGCTTCTGGACGGCTGGATCAGCGGTGAGCGAATCGAGCAGGGCGCGGCCGCGAGCTGAGTACCGCAACAGGAAACCGAAGGCCCGGCTCCCGCGAGGGAGCCGGGCCTTCGTGTTGCGGACTCGCGATCAGGCGCCTGCCGGGATCGCCTGAAGGGCGCGGCTGACACGGCCGAGCGCGGCGTGCAGATCGTCTTCCTTCAACCCGTAGCCGAAGCGGATCCAGCGGTCGTAGCCGAAGTGGATGCCGGGCACGATCAGCACGCTGTGCTCCGCGCGCAGCGATTCGGCGAGAACGGCCGAGCCAATGGGCAGGTCGTAACGGGCCCAGCAGATGGCGCCGGCGTCGGGGGCGCGCCACGCGAAACAGCCCTGCTCGTTCATCCACTCTTCGAGGATCGCCAGGCTGTGGTGCAGGATCTGGCGCGTGCGTGCCAGGAGTTTCGGACGCACGGCGGAATCGAGGGCGAGACAGGCGAGGCGGTCGGTCAGGTCGCCGGGCGAGATGGTCGTGTAGTCGGTGCGCGCCCACAGACGCTGCACCATCTCGGAACCGGCGACGGTCCAGCCAATGCGCAGACCGGGCAGGCCGTACGCCTTCGACAGCGAGCCCGTCGCAATGACGCGCTCGCTCGTGCCGACGAACGATGGCGTTTCTGTGCCGTCCAGCTCGGCTCCGGTATAAACTTCGTCGGCGAGGATCCAGGCGCCGCTCCGCTCTGCGGCGCGCACGACCGCGTCGCGTGCCTCCTGCGATAGTCGCGCCCCCGTCGGGTTGCCGGGGTTGGTCACGACGATGACGCGGGTCCGGTCGGAGACGGCGCGCAACACATCATCGGGATCGGGCTGCCAGCCCGCGGATTCGTGCATGGGAATCTCGCGAACCGTCGCGCCGAGCGACTCGGCCAAGCCGTGCGTCTGCATGTACGTCGGCGTCAGAATGGCGACCTCGTCGCCCGGTCCGACCAGCTCCCAGAGTGTCACGAAATTGGCTTCCGCGCTTCCGTTCGTGACCATGACATCGTCCACGCCGATGCCGCCGTACAGCGCGGTGATGCGTTCACGGAGAAGGTGCGAGCCGTTGGATTGGCCGTAGCCGAGCGGCGTCGATGCCAGGTCGGCCTCGCCGGCGAGCGCCAGCAGCCCGCCCAGTGTTAGCGGATGGACGCCGCTTTCCGAGAGGTTGTAGTCGACGACGTTTTCGTATGTCGACTGCCAGCGTTCCATGGCGAAAGGACGAAACACGCGCATCTCGGGTCCTTCGCGTTGACGTGATCGTGATCGGTTCCAAACACTCAGTTTAGGAGGGGAACCGGACACGTGGCCAGCATGAGCCGGGGGTGGTGGGGCATCCGGCGACGGACTAGCTTGACCGCCGGCAAACGAACGGAGGCGCGAATGACGGTTGTCCTTCCGGACGCCGTGGCGGAGTCGAACGGCGGCCGGATCGTCCTCATGGTCCTGGACGGTCTCGGCGGTCTGCCCCATCCACGCACGGGCTGGACGGAGCTGGAATCGGCGCGCACACCGCACCTCGACCGCCTCGCCGCACGCTCGGCGCTCGGTCTGCACACACCCGTCGCACCCGGCATCGCGCCGGGCAGCGGTCCTGGCCACCTCGCTCTCTTCGGGTACGATCCCATCCGCTACAACATTGGCCGGGGCGTGTTGTCCGCCCTCGGTGTCGGATTCGACCTCGAGACCGGCGACGTCGCCGTACGTCTGAACCTCGCTACACTGGATGCGGAGGGGCGGGTCACCGACCGCAGGGCCGGCCGCCCGAGCGACGCCGAGAACCGTCGTCTAGTCGAGAAGTTGCGCAGTGGCGTGAAGCCGCCGCGCGGCGTGCGCGTGTTCTTCGAGCCGGAGAAGGAACACCGCGCCGTCCTCATCCTGCGCGGGGCGGGTCTGGTCGCGAACGTCGGCGATACGGATCCACAGGAAACGGGTGTGCCACCGTTAAAAGTCGCGGCGCACGCGCCGGACGCGCAGGCGCTTGCCGCCGCGCTCCAGCACGTGCTCGATGAGGCGTTCCGCGTGCTCGCCGATGAGCCGGTCGCGAATGGGATTCTCGCCCGTGGCATCGACGCGTTCATGCCGTACCCCACGCTGCAGGATCGCTTCAAGCTGTCGGGCCTCGCCATCGCACGGTACCCAATGTACCGTGGCGTCGCGAAGCTCGTCGGCATGCGTGCCGCGCCGCCGGCGAAAGACGACGCGGGCAGCATAGACGTGCTGGCGGCCCATTACGAGGAGTACGATTTTCACTTCATTCACTTCAAGGCGATCGACTCGCGGGGCGAGGACGGCGACTTCGACGCGAAGGTCGCGGCGATCGAAGCGGTCGATGCCCTCGTGCCGCGCATCGAGGCTTTGAACCCGGATGTGCTCGTCGTGACGGGCGATCATTCAACGCCGGCCACGCTGCGCGCGCACTCCTGGCATCCCGTTCCGGTCATGATCACATCGCCGTGGTGCCGGCCGAACGAGGATGCGAGGTTCGGCGAGCGATCCTGCGCGCGTGGCGAGCTGGGCATTTTTCCGGGAATGAGCATCCTGCCGCTCGCGCTCGCGCACGCGGGCCGGCTGACCAAGTTCGGGGCCTGACGATGACAGATGTAGCCGAGACGTTGGATCGCGCATTGCGCTTCGGTGATGAAGGCCGCTGGGACGAGATGTCGGATCTGCTCGCGAACGCACTCGAAGGTGAGCCCGACGATCCCTACCTGCTGTGTTGGCTCGGGGTGGCCGAGCAAGAGCTCGACCGAACGAGCTCCGCCTACGACCTGTTCCGCCGCTGCCTCGCACAACAGCCCGAGGATCCGCAGCTGCTGGCGCTGGCCGGCGCGGGTCTCGCCGCCTTCGACGACCCGGAGGCGGAACCGGCCTTGCGCGCCGCCGCCCTGACCGCACCCGAGCTGCCGTTCACTCGCCTGCAATACGGTGCGTATCTCGCGCGTGAGGGCCTGTTCGAGGAGGCGCTGCACCACCTCGACGCCGCGGTCGCGCTCGCACCGGACGATCCGGCGATGCACGGCGAGCGAGGCGTCGCGCTCGCGCTGAAGGGCGACCTCGAGGGAGCAACGGAATCGATGCAGCGCGCCATCGATCTCGCGCCCGACGACTCCTGGACGCGCGTCACCCTGGGCCTGGTCCTGTGTGAGAAGGGCGACGTCGAGACCGGCGCACAGGCGCTGTTGCAGGCGTCTGCCGAACGCGAGGACGACTTCGAAGCGCACGCGCTGGCAGCCCTCGCGGCCGCCGCAATGGGGTGGGAGGAGTCGGCGCACGAAGCGCTCGCGCGTGCGGACCTCGCGCGGGAAGGTCGCGACAACACGCTGCTCGCCGAGATCGAGGAGCGGCTCGCCGCCGGACCCGCTTCCGTCCTCGAGCTGCTCACCGAGTCGCTGGCGCCGTCCGTCCTGCACGAACGGCTGTCGCAGCCTCTATAGCGGCCGTGGTGCGCGCGCTCGTCGGTGCCGCCAGTGCAATCGTCGCGCTCTGGGCGGCATCGCTCGGCCTCGTCCTCTACGCGGGCGCTCGACCCGTGCTGCGAACCGCCGACGCCATCGTCGTGCTGGGCGCGGCGCAATACAACGGCCGGCCATCTCCCGTCTTCCGCGCCCGTCTCGACCACGGCATCGCACTCTACCGGCAGGGGTGGGCCCCGCGCATGATCCTGACCGGAGGCGTCGGCGCGGGCGACACCCTCAGCGAAGGCGAGGTCGGCCGCCGATACACCATCGACCAGGGCGTGCCCGACAGTGTGCTGCTCGTGGAACGTGAAGGCGCGACGTCGGCTGAATCGATGCGCGCCGCGGCATCGCTCATGGCCGAGCACGGCCTCGGCGCCGCCCTCATCGTCAGCGACTCGTACCACATGCTGCGCTTGCAGCTGCTGGCCCGGCGCCTCGGCATTCGCGCGTATCGCGCCCCCGCCGCGGCCGCACCGATCGACCGTTCCGCGGGCGAGCGCCGTCGTTACGTGCTTCGCGAAAGCGTCCTGTTCCCCGCAGAGCTCGTCCTGGGTGGGCGGTGAGCCGAGTCACGCTGCCGTGCGAGCAATTCGTTCTCGGCAACGGCCTGCGCGTCATTGTGCACGAGCACAGGGCCCTGCCTCTCGTTGCCGTCAACCTCTGGTATCACGTCGGCTCGCGGAACGAACGGCCGGGTCGGACCGGCTTCGCGCACCTTTTCGAGCACCTGATGTTCGAAGGATCGGCCCACGTGCCGGCCGGCCGGTTCGACGGCCTGCTCGAAGCGAACGGCGGCATCAACAACGGCTCGACCTCGACGGATCGCACGAACTACTGGGAAACGCTGCCCGCACACGCGTTGGAGCTGGCGCTCTGGCTCGAGTCCGACCGCATGGGCTGGCTGCCGCCCGCCATCACGCAGTCCAAGCTGGACGCACAGCGCGATGTCGTGAAGAACGAACGCCGGCAGAGCTACGAGAACCGGCCGTACGGTCTTGCCTGGGAAACGCTGCAGGCGCTGCTCTATCCGGAGGGTCACCCCTACCGCTGGCCTGTGATCGGGTCGATGGCCGACCTGGACGCCGCGTCACTCGACGACGTGCTCTCGTTCTTCGACACGTATTACACGCCGGCGAACGCGACTCTCGCGATCGCGGGTGACGTTCGCGCGCGCGACGCCATGATGCTGGCCGAGAAGTGGTTCGGCGGCATACCCGCGCGCGGGCCGAGGCCGCCGGCCGTAACGGCTCCACCGGTCCGGCTGGACGCCGCCCTTCGCGCCGAGCTGCCGGACAAGGTGCAACTGCCGCGACTCTACATCGCCTGGCATTCACCGCCCACCTTCGCGGACGGCGATGCGGCGCTCGACCTCGCCGCTCACGTGCTCGCGCACGGCAGGGCCAGCCGGCTGCACCGCGCACTCGTGCACGACAGCGAGCTGGCCAAGGACGTCGACGCGTTCCAGCACAGTGCGAGCCTTGGCTCGGCTTTTCACGTGACCGTCACGGCCCGCCCGGGCGTGTCCGCGCAAACGCTGGAGGACGCCGTTCGTGCCGAGCTGGACACGTTCGTGCGCGAGGGATTGCGCGAGGGCGAGCTCGATCGCGCGCGCAACGTCGTGCTCACGTCTTTCGTCGACGGACTGCAGACTGTCGGCGGCTTCGGCGGCCGGGCCGACCGCCTCAACTTCTACACGTTCTACCTCGGCGACCCCGACGGCGTCGAACGAGATGTCGATCGGTACGCAGCCGCCACGGCTGCCGACGTCGAGGCCGCCGTCGCCCGTTGGATGGGAGCCGGGCACGACGCCTGTCTGCACATAGTCCCGAAACGGGATGGAGCGGACGCGTGACCCCGGACCGAACCGAGCCACCGGCGATCGGAACCGCGCGGGCGGCCATCACGCCGGACGTCCGGATCACTCGTCTCGCCAACGGTCTCGACTGGTTGCACGTCGAGCGGGTTGGAC
>JBFJPA010000342.1:0-5623 GCA_041617355.1 Longimicrobiales bacterium | reverse complement strand
GCCGCCGCCGCTGCCCTGGGCCCCATGGGTGCGCTCGAGGTGGCCAGCCTGCACGGCGCGCATTTCCTCGGTGCCACGGCCGACCTCGGCTCGATCGCCGTGGGCAAACTCGCGGACCTGATGGTCCTGAACACGAACCCGCTCGACGACATCCGCAATACAACCGACATCCAGTATGTCATGAAGGCGGGCCGGCTCTGGGACGCGAACACGCTCGACGAGATCTGGCCGCAGGCGAGGCCGTACGGGAACTATCCGTGGTTGAATGCGGACGCGCTGGTGGCCGACGAGCGACCCGTGGACTACTGGGACCGGCGCCGCTAGCCGATTGCCGGGAGCGCGTCGCTTTCGCATGATGGCGGCGCGCTCTTCCTTTGACCCGAATCCGGACCTGCCATGTTCGCCTCCTGCCGCGCCGATTGGTCGCACCCGTTCGCGATCGCCATCGCCCTCGCCGTCCTGCCGCTGCCCCTGCCCCTGGCCGCACAGCAGGACCTCGTTCTCGACAGCATCCACACCGCCAACATCGACTGGCGCGGCATCGGCCCCTTCCGCGGCGGCCGCTCGGTTGCCGTCGCGGGCGTCGTGTCCGACCGCATGACGTACTACTTCGGCGGTGTCGGCGGAGGCGTCTACAAGACGACGGATGCGGGCGTGACGTGGCGCAACGTGACAGATGGCTGGCTGAACACCGGCTCGGTCGGCGCCCTCGCCGTTTCCGAGTCCGACCCCAATGTCGTCTATGTGGGCATGGGCGAACACGCCGTGCGCGGCGTGGCCACGTCGTTCGGTGATGGCATGTACCGATCGACGGATGCCGGACGAAGCTGGACACACCTCGGCCTCGAGCGCACGCGCGCCATCTCGCGGATTCGTGTGCACCCCGCCAACCCCGATCTGGTCTATGTCGCCGCACAGGGTGGCGTGCACGGTGAGTCGGACGACCGCGGCATCTACCGCTCGCGCGATGGCGGCCGGACCTGGGAGAAGGTGCTGTTCGTCTCGCGCGCGGCGGGTGCGAGTGACCTTGCGATGGACATGACGAACCCGCGCATCCTCTACGCCGCCTTCTGGGACCACATCCGCCTGCCATGGCAGGTTCGGTCCGGCGGCCCGGGCAGCGGCATCTGGAAGTCTACCGATGGCGGCGACACGTGGACGCGGCTGACGAAAGGGCTGCCCGCGTTGATGGGCAAGATCGGTGTCGACGTCTCGCGGGCGGACCCGGACCGTGTCTTCGCGAACGTCGAGGCCGAGCAGGGCGGACTCTACCGCTCCGACGATGCCGGCGAGACGTGGCAGCGCGTGAACTCGACGCGCGAGATCCAGACCCGCTCGTGGTACTACATGGAAGTGTACGCCGATCCGCAGGACCGGGAGACGGTCTATGTCCTGAATGCGCCGATGCTGCGCTCGGTCGATGGCGGCCGCACCTTCACCAACGTAGCCGTGCCGCACGGCGACAACCACGACCTGTGGATCCACCCCCATGACAATCGCGTCATGATCAACGCGAATGATGGCGGCGCGAACGTCAGCTTCAACGCCGGTGCGAGCTGGAGCACACAACAGAACCAGCCGACGGCTCAGTTCTATCGCGTCATCACGGACAATCGCTTTCCCTACCACGTCTACGGTGGCCAGCAGGACAACTCGTCCGTCGCCATCGCGAGTGCCGCGCCGGGCGGTATCGGCTGGAAGGACTGGGCTCCCATGGCGGGTTGTGAGAGCGCATACCTCGCCTTCGATCCGGACAACCCCGTGAAAGTCTTCGGCGGGTGTTATCAGGGACTGATCGAAGTTTGGGACGCGCGCACGCGGGAGTCCAAGCCGATCATGGCGTACCCGTTTCTCGGCCTGGCGGTCGAGCCGAAGGACCAGAAATACCGGTTCAACTGGAACGCCCCGATCGTCGCGTCACCGCATGACCCGAACCTGATCTATCACGCCGGCAATGTCGTTCTGCGCACGACGGACGGCGGCCAGTCGTGGCAGGAAATGTCGCCCGACCTGACGCGTGACGAGGAGGCAAAGCAGGGGCTGGGCGGCACGCCGATCACCAACGAAGGCGCGGGCGGCGAAACCTACAACACGATCGCGACACTCGTGGAATCGCCGCACGAGCGTGGCGTGATCTGGGTTGGCACCGATGACGGCCTCATACAGCTGACGCGCGACGGAGGTGCGACCTGGCGCAACGTGACGCCGCCGAACGTCGGCGAGGCGCTGGTGAACAGTATCGAGGTCTCGCCGCACGATCCGGCCACGGCGTACGTCGCGATCACGCGGTACCGGTTCGATGACTTCACGCCGCACATCTTTCGAACGACGGATTACGGGCAGCGCTGGACTCGCCTCGTCGAAGGGATCCATCCGGAAGCGTTCGTGCGGGTCGTGCGCGAAGACCCGGTCCGGCGGGGCCTGCTGTTCGCCGGTACGGAGCGAGGACTCTATATCTCGTTCGACGCGGGTGCGCACTGGCGGCAATGGCAACGCAACCTGCCCGTCGTGCCGATCAACGACCTGACCATCCGGAACGGTGACCTGGTCGCGGCCACGTCCGGGCGTTCCTTCTGGATTCTGGACGACCTGTCTCCCCTGCGGCAACTCAGCGCGGACGTCCTCGCGAAGCCGATGCACGTCTTCGCGCCCCGGCCGGCCGTCCGCGTGAACTGGGGCGGGGGCGGGCCCGGCGGCGGAAGTGCCACGGACGGCAGCAATCCGCCGGCCGGCGCACAGGTGTTCGTGATGTTCGCGCAAAAGCCGGATACCCTCGTCACCATGCAGATCCTCGATGCCGGCGGCGCCGTCATCCGCACGCTGGCCACGAACCCGGAGGCGGCCGGCCGCGAGTCGTACACGCGGCTCGACACGCTCGAGGCGGGGCTGAACCGGCTCGCCTGGGACTTCCGGCGCGAGGGTGTGACACGTGTGCCCGAGCTGTTCGTGTATGGCTCGCTGAACGGCCCGCTCGTGCCGCCCGGACGTTACCAGGTGCGCGTGACCTGGCGAAACGAGTCACAGACCGTGCCACTCGAGCTGCTCCCGGATCCCCGCCTCGACGTTGCGGCGGCCGACTGGGCCGCTCACGACCGGTTGCTGCAGGATGCGCTGGGCACGGTCGACTCCGTGCACGTCGCCGTGACCGAGCTGCGCGGCGCCCGCGAGCAGATCGCGCAGATCGCCGAAAACGCGCGCGACCACGTGCGCGGCGACACGGTCCGCACGGTCGCTGACACGCTACGCAAGCGCATCGACGGCTGGGAACAGACCGTCGTCCAGCCGCAACAGAAGACGTTCCAGGACGTGATCAATTTCGCGAACCGGTTGAACGCACAGATCCTCGCGCTCATCGCCGCCATCGACGGCGGGCCGCCGCCGCTGACGCAGGGGTCGACGACGCGATTCGCCGATCTCCAGGCCGAGTGGGCGGAGCGGAAAGTGGCGCTGAACGCGATCCTCGCGGACATCGAGGCCTTCAACGCGCTCGTTCGCGACGTCGGCCTGCCCCCGGTCATCGTGAAGCGCACACCACAACGCGTGATCTCGTGACGCCCCTGCGGGCCGGTCGCACCGCCGGACTTGCCATCGTCTTGCTCGGGCTACCGGCGACGGGGCAGGCGCAGCGGTTCGCGGTAGATGTCGAGCCGTTCGGCGGCTCGGCTTCGATCGCGTTCGCGCGATCGACCGCATCGGCGGTCGGCGTTGGCCTCGGCGTGACCCTGCCCGAACTGTCCTGGACGATCGCGCCGGAAGGCGAAAAGTATGAGGAACTCGCACACCTCGCCGCCTTCTACCGCGGTACGGCCGGCCCCTTCGAGACCGACATCGGCCTCCGCATGGCGGCCGGTGACGCGCTCGCCTGTGATGCGAGCGATTGCTGGCCCGGCTTCTTCGCGGGCATCTATACGGCGTTTTTCGCGGGGTGGAGCCACGTCCGCTTCGGCACCCGCGTCGTCTTCGGCTCGTTCGCGGAGAGCAACGCGAAGCGAAAGACTGTGGTGAACATCTCACCCATCCTGGTGCGGGTCGCGTTCGGGCGATGATCGGCACAGGAGCGCCTTCGCCGATCTGGTGCGCCGTCGAATTGAGTATGGTTGACTTCACCTACCATACGGATGCACCGTGGCCCGCGGGCGCGCGGTTCATCAAGACGGTGAACCATGGTCGTGAAGATCATCAGGCGCGCATCGATCGCCTTCGTGCCGGCGTCACGCTGCAGGACTGTTGGAATGATCCGCGCGGTGACGGTCGAATCGTTGCTACCGGGCGTCGCTGCTGGTCGTGAGCGGCGCCGTCGTCCAAGGCGGATAGCGGGATGCAGAGTCTACGAGGCCAGCTGTTGATCTCGAGCGGTGGGCTGTACGACCCGAACTTCCGGCACACGGTCGTCCTGATCGGGGAGCACAACGCCGATGGTGCGGTGGGCATCGTCTTGAACCGCGCGCTCGAAGTGACGGTCGAGGAGGCCGTTCCCGCGCTGGGCACGCTTGTGCCGGACGGCGAGCTCCTGTATCAGGGCGGCCCCGTCGACCCGACCAGCCCCGTACTGCTGGCCAACCTGACGGATCCCGCTCTCGCGGACATCCTCGCCTTCGGCTCGATCGGATTCCTCATCGGCGAGGTATCGGGCGAGCTGCGCCCGAACATTCGACGGGCCAGGGTCTTCGCGGGATACTCCGGCTGGGGACCGGGTCAGCTCGAAGCCGAAATGGCTCAGGACTCGTGGATCGTCGAGCCCGCCCGCGAAGACGACGCGTTCACGGACGAGCCCGAGCTGCTCTGGAGTCGCGTGCTGCAGCGAAAAGGCCCCGAGTTCCGGTTGTTGTCCCGGATGCCGTTCGACCCTTCGACGAACTGAGGGCGGACGCATTGGGCACTCGTTTCGGATCAAAGGACATGCGATGAAACGATTCATGCTGCTGCACTACGGCTTCGAAAAGCCGACGCCCGAGATCATGACGGCCTGGGGCAAGTGGTTCGACTCGGTCGCCGACAGATCGGTCGAGCATGGTGGCTTCCACGGCGGCGCCCGAGAGATCTCCCGGGACGCTACCCGGAATCTGCCAATGGGCAAGGAATCCATCACGGGTTATTCGATCATTCAGGCCGAGAGCCTCGACGAGGCCGCCCAAGTCGCTCAACAGAACCCGTTCGTCGCGAGCATCCGGATCTACGAGATCACCCGCTAGATGCGGCACCTCGACCAAGCGAATCGACGAGGGTGCAGAAATGGCGGTCACCGAGCAGAGCGCGGAGCTGGCAAGAGGGTGGATCGAGGCGTGGATCCGAATGGACCTGGGTTGGCTGCGGCGGCACCTGTCGCCTGATTTCGTGCACATCAGCCCGTTCGGCCGGTTCGACGACCGGGAGTCCTATCTCGCGGCCGTCGAGCCACTCGCCCGGAAAAGCGTCACGGAGTTGATCATCAAGGACGTCATCGCCAGTGGCAACCAGGCCGTGATCCGGTTCGAGAACCGGACTCCAAGCGGCGCCGTCGAAACCTGTGACTGGGTCCGGGTCGAAGGCGACGCGATCAAGGAGATTCGTTCGTTCTACGACAGCGCGACGATCCGTGAGGTCCTGTCGCCGTCGGAGCAGGACAGCCTGGACGGCTCGTACT
>JBFJPA010000341.1:0-5629 GCA_041617355.1 Longimicrobiales bacterium | reverse complement strand
CATCTTCACGCTGAACGCGAGCGGCGCCCTCAAGCTGGTCGGAGAGGCGTACCCGTTCACGGCCGGATCGCACTTCCGACTGACCGCGGACAACCACAACTCGGTCAACGGCATCCGCGAGTACGCCGAGAAACGCGGCGCCGAAGTGCGCTACCTCCGGCTCGGTACGGACCTGCGGATTCACGACCTGGAAGAGCAGCTCGCGGGGGCCGATCCTGCGACCTGCAACCTGTTCTCCTATCCAGCGCAGTCCAACTTCTCCGGCGTGCAGCACCCGCTCGACTGGATCGAGACGGCGCGTGCGATGGGCTACGACACGCTGCTCGACGCGGCCGCGTTCGTGCCGACGAGCCGGCTCGACCTGTCCGTCGTGAAGCCCGCGTTCGCGTGTATTTCGTTCTACAAGATGTTCGGGTATCCGACGGGTGTCGGTGCGTTGCTCGCGCGACGCGACGCACTGGCGAAGCTGGAGCGACCCTGGTTCGGTGGCGGGACCGTCCGCTTCGTGTCCGCGCAGAATCGCGTGCGCATTCTCTACCGCAACGCGGCGGCGTTCGAGGACGGCACGCTCAACTTCCTCGACATTGCCGCGATCCCGGCCGGCCTCGACTTCCTCGAATCGATCGGCATCGAGCGCATCAGCGCGCGTATCAAGGAGTTGGCCGGATCCCTGCTGGGCAGGCTAATGGGCCTGCGCCATTCCGATGGCACGCCGCTGGTCCGCGTCTACGGGCCCACGTCCATCGATGAGCACGGCGGCACGCTCGCCTTCAACCTGGTCAGCCCGTCTGGCGCCATCATCGATTGCCGCCTCGTCGAAGAAGCCGCGGCCAAGGCCAACCTGTCGATGCGCACCGGATACTTCTGCAATCCCGGCGCGGCCGAACAGTCTTTCGAGCTGCCCGATGACGAGGCCCGTCGCTGCTACCGGGAGCTGGCCGGCGACACCTTCACACTGCAACAGTTTTCCGCCTGCCTGCACGACAAACCCGTCGGCGCCGTCCGCGTCTCGGTCGGAATCCCGACGATGGAATCCGACATCGAACGCCTCATCACGCTGCTCACAACGTTCCGGGATCACGAGCCCGTCGGCATTCCGATCTCCAGCGTGACATCGAGCTAGCGGCCGCCGAGACGCACCAGGAACCCGCCCTCCGCATCATCGAGTCCCCACGCCTCGACGAGGTCCGCATTGGCCTTTCGCAGCAGGGTGCGCACCGTGCTCCGCAACACCGGGCCGCCCGCCGAGCCGCGGCCCCGCCCCGTGATGAGGTGTACGAGCGCGCCGGGCTGGCGCATCCGCAACGAAGCCAGAAACGCGGCCACATGGGTGCGGACCTCGCGCGCCCGGAATCCATGCAGATCCAGCGTATCGTCGATCGGGCCGTCCAGTGGATCGAGGAGGTCTGGGGGCATCGCGAGCCTTTCCGAGTGGCGGAGCGTCGTGTGTTGAGGATACGAAAGGGAGAAACAATGCGGTAGCATGGGCCGTCCTGAACCTTCCGCAGTCCCTGTCGTACATTGAGGGGAGATGAACACCACCTCGCGGTCGCCGCCCCGCTTTCGGCCTCCCGCTGCAGGGATTTTCGGCCCGCTCGCCTTGGTCGTGCTGGCGGCCGGCGTGGCGGCCCAGGACACGACGCAATTCCAGCGGCAGCGACGTGCGATGGTGGACCGGCAGCTGGTCGCGAACGGCATCCGGGACCCCGCGACGCTCGCGGCGATGCGCGCCGTACCCCGCCACGAGTTCGTGCCGGCCGCACTGCGGGACGTGGCCTACGGCGATCACCCCCTGCCGATCGGATTGGGCCAGACCATTTCGCAGCCCTACATCGTGGCCTACATGACTGAGCAGATCCGGCCACGGCCGGGCATGCGCGTGCTCGAGGTCGGGACCGGATCGGGCTACCAGGCCGCCGTCCTCGCCGAAACCGGTGCCACGGTCCACACGATCGAGATCTTCCGCGAGCACGCCGACAGCGCGCGGGCCCGGCTGTCCCGCCTCGGCTACCGCGCGCGGGTTCGCCATGGCGATGGCTTCGATGGCTGGCCGGATGCCGCGCCGTTCGACGCGATCATCGTGACGGCCGCGGCCGGGTTCGTGCCGCCGCCGCTCGTCCAGCAGTTGCGGCCCGGCGGCCGCATGGTGATTCCGGTGGGCGACATCTACGGCGCTCAGAACCTCGTGCTCGTCGAGAAATCCGCCGAGGGCACGATTCGCACGCGCACGCTGCTGCCGGTTCGCTTCGTGCCACTGCTGCGAGGATCGCGGTGAGGGGCGAACGTCGGGCCAGCACGCTCCTCGAGCCCGGCGTGTTCCTGGTCTCCGCGGCGATGCTCGCGTTCGAGGTGCTGCTGCTGCGCCTGTTCGCAATCGAGCAGTTCCACCACTTCGCGTACATGGCGATCGGCATGGCGTTGCTGGGGTTCGGCGCGAGCGGCACGGTGCTTGTCGTCGCACGTCCGCTCGTGGAACGACGCGCCCGTCCGCTGCTCGAAGTCGCGGCCGTCACGTTCACTGTCGTGCTCGCAGCCGCCGTTCCGCTCGCGCACGCGGCCGCTTTCGATGCGACACAAATTGTCTTCGATCCCGGCCAGTGGTGGTCGCTGGTCGGCGTATACGCCGCGCTCGCGCTGCCGTTTCTGTGCGGCGCGGCCGTCGTCGCGTTGGCGCTGATCGATGCGAAGGTGGGTGTCGGCCGGGTCTACGGCGCGAACCTGCTCGGCTCCGGCACCGGTTCGCTGTTGGCACTCGTGATGCTCGCATGGGCGACGCCGCAACGCGCGGTAGCCGCACCCGCTCTGCTCGCGGCCGCCGCGGCCGGATGGTTCCTGATCCGCGGACCCGCTCGTGCGCCGTGGAAGACCGGAGTCGCCGCCGTTCTTGCGGTCGGTGCCATGGTCGTGACCGTGCGGCCGCCCTGGTCGCTCCAGATCACGCCGTTCAAAGGGCTGCCGCAGACGGAGGCCATGGCGGGGTCGGAGCGCGTCGGTGAACGCTGGGGTCCCGTCGGCTGGACCGTGGCCGTCCGTGCACCCGCGTTCCGTCACGCGCCCGGTCTCAGTCTCGCGTATACGGGCGAAATGCCGCCGCAGACGGCGCTGTTCGTGGACGGCGAAACGGCCGGAGCCGCGACGAGCTGGGGTGGGGAAGTCGCGGGCCCCGAATTCCTCGACTGGCTGACGCTGGCCGCGCCGTACGCCGTGCGGGATCCGCGGCGCGTGCTCGTGCTCGGGTCCGGCGATGGCCTGGAAGTGCTGAATGCGCTCGCGCACGGCGCGGAGGAGATCACGGCGATCGAGTTGAACGGCCCGCTCGTCGCTCTGGCCGACTCCCTGTCGGGCTCCGCTCCAACCGCGTACCGCAATCCGCGCGTCACGCTCGAGCTGGGCGATGCGCGCACGTTCGTCGCCAGCACGGCCGAACGCTTCGACCTCATCGTGCTGCCCCTGGCCGGAACGTTCAATGCGACGGCGGCCGGCGTGCATGGCTCCGGTGAAGATTACCTGAACACGGTCGAAGCGTACGACGACTACCTGCGCGCGCTCGCACCCGGCGGCATGCTGGCGATCACGCGCTGGGTGCGCACGCCGCCCCGCGACAACGTCAAGGTCATCCTGACGGCGGCTCGGGCCGTGCGTCGCGCCGGTGCGGACGTCGGCCGGTCGCTCGTGTTCCTGCGCAGCTGGGCGGCCGCGACGCTGCTGGTCCGGCCGGCGGGGTTCGACGCGAGCGAGCTCGCGCGCCTTTCGGAGTTCGCCGAGACGCGCTTCTTCGACATCGACTGGCCCGCGGCGGCGGCACCGGTCGCGGGGCCTTTCAACGCCATCGAACGGCCGGTCTTCGCGGAGGCGACGGCCGCGGCCGCGACGGACGGCGAAACGCTCGCCGATTTCGTGCGCGATTACCCGTTCAATGTCGCGCCCGCGACCGACGACCGGCCGTACTTCGGTCGCTTCGTCAGAGTCACGAGCTTGCCCGCGCTGCTGCGCTCACCGCGCGGAAGCTGGCTGCCGTTCGCCGAATGGGGGCACCTCGCGCTCATCGTCACACTCGTACAAAGCGCGGCGCTCGCCGCACTGCTGCTCGTCGTACCGGCGGGCACTGCCGGTTTCGTGGCGCTGGTCCGTCGCCGGGCAGCCCGCGCGCCCTCACACCTGGCCGTCCGCCGTCCCGTGCGAATGGCCGGATATTTCGGCGCGATCGGTTTCGGCTATCTGTTCGTCGAGATCGCTGCGATTCAGCGGCTGACGCTCGTGCTCGGCCATCCGGTCTATGCCGCTGCGGCGGTGCTCGCCGCATTCCTCACCTTCTCCGGCATTGGCGCGCTCGTCTCGGACCGCCTCGACGCGAGCAGGACGCCGCATGCTTGTGCCGGTGTCGGTGCCATCGCGCTGAGCGCGGCCCTGTTCCTCGACGTGACGACTCTCCTGCTCGCCGTCCCACTCGCGTTTCGTGTGCCTGCCGTCGTCCTCGTTCTCGCGCCACTCGCCGCGTCGATGGGACTGCCGTTTCCGCTCGGCATCCGCAGACTCGCGGACTCGCCCAACCGCCTCGCCTGGGCCTGGGCCGTCAACGGCTTCGCCTCCGTCGTCGCGGCGTCCCTCGCCGTGCTCATTGCCATGGAGACCGGAACGCGTGCGCTGTTCGTCGTCGGCGCCCTCCTCTACGCCGTGGCCGCGCTGCTCGCGCGCGGCTCGACGCGGCAGGCCTGATACGACCGCGTTCGGGCCTTGCCCTCGCGTGACCGGCCCGGCACCATCCACCCGAGGCGGATGGATGGACGGGTTGCGTGGCCGGTAAGCGACCGGCGGGAGGCGGACGATGAAAGCGACCTCGAGGATCACCGGCCGGAAGACCGGCGCCTGGTTGATCCGGCACGCACTCGAGCAGCTGCCGATCCGTCATACGTTCGGGATTCCTGGCGTCCACAACACCGAAGCCTACGACGAGCTGAGCCGGTCCACACGTATCCAGCCGTTGCTCGTCACACACGAATGTGGCGGCGCGTTCGCGGCCGACGCCATCAGCCGCGTCCAGGGAGACGGTGGTATCGGCTGTCTCGTCATCGTGCCCGCCGCCGGCGTGACGCACGCGGCGAGCGGCATCGGCGAAGCGTTCCTCGCGGGTGTGCCCATGCTGGTCATCGCGGGTGGGATCCGGACGGATGTCCCGTTCGGATACCAACTTCACGAGATCGACATGCACACGCTGCTCGCGGGTATGACGAAGGGCACGTGGCGCATCCGCGAACACCGCGAGATCGTGCCGGCGATCTTCGAGGCATACGCGCTCGCGACGAGTGGGCGGCCAGGTCCCGTCTTCGTCGAAGTGCCGGCCAACGTCATGCTCTTTCAGGATGAGGTCGAAGCTGCGCTGCCGGCCGCGCCCCTGATCACGCCAGGCCCGGCCGCGGACGGCGACCACATCCGTCAGGCCGCCGATGTGCTCGCCGCTGCCGTGCGCCCCGCCATCTTCGCGGGCTGGGGCGCCGTCGATGCGGGCGAGGCACTGGCCGCAATCGCGGAGCTGCTCGGCGCACCCGTGGCGACCACGCTCCAGGGAATGAGCGCGTTTCCCGGCAACCACCCACTCCACGCGGGCATGGGCTTCAGCAAGGCGGCCGTG